>NZ_JAZKRW010000017.1:0-34271 GCF_036626415.1 Salinibacter sp. | reverse complement strand
CGGTACGAGCCCGGACGTAAGGGATATGCGAAAGCGCTTGGGGCGGCGATCAATCAAGTGGACGAGCGAATCGAAGAGCTGGAGGACCGCGGCCTGGACCCGGCCCGGGATCGGGCCCAGCGCCGGGCGCTGGAGTTTGTGCATCGGCTCGTGCAGAGACTTCTCGACCTCGCCCCGCGAGAGGCTTCGGTACAGCAGATGGCGACGATGGCCCGACAGTTCGTTGAGCAGTTCGGGCCCGTTGACCCACCCCCCGAGGAGACACCGGAGGCGGAGCGGACGCTCGACGAGGCCGCCCGCACTGTTCTTTGGCAGCGCCTCGACCGCCTCACACGCGTGCCGGTGGACTATGAGGCGTCCGGCCCACAGCTCGCCGCGCTTCTTCGACGCTGGCTGGAGGGGCAGTACGTGCGGGCCGAGCATCCGCGTCCCGGCACGGTGCACGTCGTGCCGTTCGAAAGCGCGGGGTATGGCGACCGTTCACACCTCTACGTCGTGGGCATGGACAGCGACACGCTCTCGACGGCCGCGGTGGAAGACGCCATGCTCCGCGATCCGGACCGCCGTGCGCTCAGTGAATCCCTCGACGGGACGCTGCCCGAGCGCCGCTCGGCCCCGGACGAGGCGCAGTGGCACCACGAACAGGCACTGGTGCGGCACGATGGACCCTTGTCCCTCTACACCCGCATCTTCGATCTCGACAGCGGGGAGGAGCGGTACCCATCTCCGCTCTTCCTGCGGCTGCAGGAGGCCGCCTCGCTCGAATCGGAGCGCGTGGAGGGCATTGTGCCGCCCCCCGACCGCATCCGACTCCACGACGCCGAAGAGTGGCTGGCGGTCGCTCGGGCCCGTGGCGACGGGGGCACGGGGGCGACGGCCCGTGATGTGCTGCCCGAGCACTATCCCTGGATCCGAAGGGGAGAGACTGCGCGCCAGGCCCGTCAGGGTGACGAATACACGGTGCACGACGGACTTCTGAAGGCGGGGGCGTACCCGGAGCTGGATTTTCTGGGGAACCAAGAGAATGGCGCACCGATGTCGGCGGGGCGCCTGGAGACCTTCGCCGAAACCCCGTATCTGTATTTTCTCCAATACGTTCTCGACATCGAGCCCCTCGACGAGCCCGCGTTGGACGACGAGCCTTGGCTCAACGCCCTTCGTCGGGGAAGCATTCTTCACGCGACGTTTGAGGCGTTCATGACGGCCCTTGAAGAGCGTGACGAGCGGCCCACACCTGAGCACGAACCCCTTCTCCGGAGCACCCTCGACGCCGCGTTTTCCGCGGAAGCCGAAACGGTGGCGCCCCCGAGCGAGGTTGTAAAGGAGGCGGCATTGCGTCGGCTGTGGGAGGATGCGCGTGTCTTCCTGCGGGCCGAGACGGAGCACTGCCGCACTCACGCGCCGCTCTACCACGAAGTCGGGTTTGGCCACGGGTCGTACCGGCGACGGGAGGGCGATTACGGGGACGTTTCGATCACGGTGCGGGAACGCGAGATGTCGATCCGCGGCCGCATCGACCGGGTGGACCGCCGCCCGGATGGCACCCTGGCGGTTTGGGACTACAAGACGGGGGGGGCGTCTTCGTTTGCGGAGGACGATCCCGTTGCGGACGGGGCGCAACTACAGTGGGCCCTGTACGCCTACGCGCTTGCGGCCCTGACAAACGAGACGGTTGGGGCGTCCGGGTACTATTTCCCGACGACCCGCGAGCGAGGGACACGGCTTGCCTTCGCGCCGGGCCAGTACCGAGAAGAGGTCGAGCGCCTCCTCGACCGACTGAGCACGCTCGCCGCCACGGGCAGCTTTCCCATGCACCCGCGGGCCCGATACCGCAGCGCCTGGCGGTACCGCGGCTACGACCGCCTCTTTCGAGACCTGTCGGCCCGGAGCACCGCCCTCCAGGCAAAGACCTACCCGGAGGCGCGCCCGGTCCCCCCGTCCTTCGAGTAGCCGTCGGCTGCCGCGCGCCGCTCCCCACCCATTCCGAACAGCGTTTATGCCTCCCTCTCCGTCGATGTCTTCAACGTACGACGACGCGGCCGTCCGCCGGCGCATTGGTCCGTGGCGGGAGGACGGCGTGCCGGACCTCTCGGCCTTCGAGCCGGACACGAACTTTTTCGTGCGGGCGGCGGCCGGCTCCGGCAAGACGACGGCCCTCGTGGCCCGCATGGTGGCCCTGGTGCGCTCGGGGGTGCCGGCACAGGACCTGACGGCCATCACCTTCACGCGGAAGGCGGCGGGGGAAATGAGCAAGCGCTTCTATGAGGAGCTGCGACGCACCCAGGCGGCGCTGCCGGCGGAGAGTGCTCAGCGACAGCGGGTCACCGACGCGCTTCGGAACGCGCAGCAGGCATTCATCGGCACCATCCATGCGTTCTGTGCGCGCCTCCTCCGCGAACGGCCGATCGCCGCAAATCTGCCGCCCGGCTTCGTGGCGGGCCTGGACGACCGAGAGGAACGAGAGCTGCGCGAGCGCGCCTGGCGAGAGTACCTTCAGACCGTCCAGGCCGACCGTCCGGCCCGCATGGAGGCCCTCACGAGCCTGGGGGTGGAGCCGGAGGCGCTCGACGCCTACTTCGAACGGCTGTGCGAGCATCCCGAGCTAGAGCCCCACGTCAATGCCCCGGACGCCGTCCCGGCCCTGGAGGCGGCCGCCGCGACGGTGCAGGGCCGACTCGATGCGTGGCAGGCCCGCCGGCCGGATACGCTGCCGGAGGGGCGCGACGACGTGATGCAGGCGTTCGATACGGCAGAGAAACTGATCGCGCAGACCGGCCTGGAGACCCCGGCGCAACGAGCCGAGCTGCTTGAGCTTTTGGCCGACGTGGCCGACGAGGACTCGGCGGACGTGACGCTCAAATGCTGGCGCGGCCCCGATACCGATTCGTACGACTGGGCGCGGACGCTGCGGGATGAGCACCTCCCCGCACTGATGCACGACGTCGTGCAGCCCGCCCTGCGCCAATGGCGGGCCTACGTCCACAAAGAGGTCGTGGCGTTCGTTCGCCCGGCGGTCGACCGGTTTGCGTCACTTCGGCGGTCAGAGGGGCGGCTCACGTTTCACGACCTGCTCGCCTGCGCCCGGACCCTGCTCCGCGATCACCCGAGCCTGCGACGGACCCTTCAGGAGCGCCATCCCCGGCTGCTGGTCGACGAGTTTCAAGATACGGACCCCCTGCAGGCGGAGCTGCTGTTCTACCTCACCAGCCGCGACCCGACCGAGACGACCTGGACCGACTGTCGGCCGCTGCCAGGCAGCCTCTTTATCGTGGGCGACGGCAAGCAGTCCATCTATCGCTTCCGACGGGCGGACATGGAGGTGTTCGAGGCCGCTGGGGCGCGCATTGAGGAAACGGGCGGCGAGGCCGTGACGCTCACCAAGAATTTTCGCTCGCTCGATGTCATCTGTGACTGGTGCGACACGGCCTTTGCGGCTCTCTTCGAGGACCCGAACCTGAGCGACCTCCAGGCACCGTATACACCGTTCGATCCGCAGCGGACGACAGCCCGGGACGCGGGGGGGGTGCGTCGGATCGATCTCGAGAAGGTGCGGGGAAACTGGGGGAGCGAGATTGCCCGTCAGGACGCTGCCCGGATTGCTCAGTTCATTCGAGGAGCCCGAGACGGCGCGCTCGACGCCCGCTTCTACGGCCCCGAGAACGAGACGGGCGCGGTCGTCTCAGAGCAGGCCGACTACTCGGATTTCCTGATCCTGACGCGGACGAAATCGCGCCTGTCCGTATACGCCGAGGCCCTGGCCGAGGCCGGAATTCCGTACACCGTCACCGGGAGCGAGGATCTGGGTGAGGCCGCCGAGCTGAAGGCGCTCGTAGATCTTCTCACCTGCGCGCTCCGCCCCGACGACGAAGTGGCCTGCGTGGCGTACTTGAAGGGCCCACTCGTGGGGGCCAGCGACGACGACCTATACCGATTCTCGCAGGCCGGAGGGCAGTTCGGACGCATGCACGAGCCGGTTCCGGCGTCTGTGTGGGAGACGCTTCCGGCGGACACGGTAAGGCTGTTCGAGGACGCCTTTGATCACCTGCGGGAGGCGCGTCGTCGTCTCCGTGAGCAACGCCCGGGCGTCGCGGTCGAGCGCATCGTCGATGACCTGGGCCTCCTGGCCGGGGCCGCGCACCCGCCCGACCCCGCCGAGGGCTCGCTCCGGGCCGGGCGCGTGCTCCGCACGATCACGTACGTGCAGGACCTCGCGGCGCAGGGGCTCGGAGGGGCCGAGGTGCTGGAGGAGTTGCAGCGCGTGGTGGACGGGGAGGAGGACGTGGACGGCATGACACTGGAGACGGGGAGCGACGATGCCGTGCGCGTGATGAACGTCCATCAGGCCAAGGGGCTGGAGGCACCGGTCGTCTTCTTGGCCGACCCGTACAGTCGAGGCAGCGGCCCGCCGGTGCGTCGTCACCTCCGCCGAGACGCCGGCGAGGTCGTCGCCCCGATCGTGCAGGGAAGCGGCTACCGCGAACGGGTGACGCATCCCCCGCTCGGATGGGAGACGCCCGCAGAAGATCGAAACGAAAGCTTCTGCGAGCGAGAGGAGCGCCACGAGGCGGCCGAAGAGCGACGTCTCTTGTACGTCGCGGCCACTCGGGCCGAGAACCTCCTGGTCGTGTCCACCTACCCCGAGAAGCCGGAAGACGGCCCTTGGGCTCCGCTTTACCCGCACCTGGATGCGGCGGGCGTGCCGGAGCTGGACGCCCCGAGCGTGGAGCCCCGCGGCGACCTGCCGCAGGCCCCGGCGCCGGAGGTGGAGGCCCACCGGGCTGAGCGCCAGGCCCGCATCGAGGCCCAGTCGCGCCCCTCGTATCGGACCGCCGCCGTCACTCAGGGCGACCGTCCCTCCCCGGCGCGCCTGTCCGAATCGGACGCACAGGGCGGATACGGAGAGGCATTCGGGGCAGCCCTGCACCGCCTCTTGGAGCAGTGCGTCCGTACGGGCCGCCCGGCGCTGTGGACCGACAAGGAGGTCGTGGAGACCGTGCTCCGCCGGGCAGGGGTCGAGGAGATCGCGGAGGCGACCGGGCGCGCCACAACGATGCTCGACCGGTTCCTGGACAGTCAGGTCTGGGCGGAGGTGCAGGACGCTGACCGGACATACGTCGAGTACCCAATCGCCCATACGATTCGGGGCGAGACGGAGCCCGTGGTCCACCGAGGCGTGATCGACCTGGCGTGGCGGCAGGCGGGGACGTGGACCCTCGTCGATTACAAGACCGACCGAATTCAGGGACGAGGGCCGGCGCGCCTCTCGCTCGATCACCCCTACGTCCGGCAGCTTCGGGACTACGCCGAGGCGTGGACCGCCACAGTTGGAGAGCCGATCGGGGCGGTCACGCTCTGGTTTGCGGACACGGGGGTAAGCCTCCTCGGAAGCCCGGAAGAGGCCGAGGGCTCATCCTTGCGGCTTCGCCGATCGGGGCGGTAAAAGAATGCTTGCCTTGCCGGGGGCGTGCGCTGGGACGGAGGGCCGCGAGGTTGGCGGCCGGCGACCCGTCACTCGGCCCGGGCGGAGCCGGCCTGAGCGGCCACCTCGTCCGGAGCCTTTGGAATGTGGGGCCCCAGCACGCGGGCGCCCTCCTCCGTGATCACCACATCGTCCTCGATGCGGATGCCGCCAAACCCGAGGAAGTCCTCCACTTGGTCGTAGTTGATAAACTGTTCGTGCCGGTTTTCTTCTCGCCAGCGTTCTATGAGGGGCGGAATGAAGTAACAGCCCGGCTCCACGGTGACCACGAACCCGGCCTGGAGGGGACGAGCAAGGCGCAGCGTGTGGAGCCCGAATTGCTCCGGGCGGGTCTGGCCCTCCGCGTACCCAACCGCGTCTTCGCCCAGACTCTCCATGTCGTGAACATCGAGGCCCATCATGTGCCCGAGACCATGCGGAAAGAAGAGGGCATGAGCCCCTGCTGCCACGGCCTCCTCGGCGTTGCCCCGCATGAGCCCCTGCTCGATGAGGTGCTCGGTCAAGACCTGGGCGGCGTGCGTGTGGATCTCGATGAAGGGAACGCCGGGGGCAAGTGCATCGATGGCCGCGGTTTGGGCCGCCAGGACGGCCTCGTAGACGGCCTGCTGTCGGGGGCGGAAGGCCCCGCCGACCGGGGTGACACGAGTGATGTCGCCCGCGTAGCGACGAGGGGAAGTGGCCCCGGCGTCCACCAGGAGAAGGGCGCCCTCTTCGAGCACGTTCGGGTACGAGTGGTTGTGAAGCACCTCGCCCCGCACTGAGCACGTCGGCGTGAACGAAAACGAACGGCCCTCGGCCGTCAGGTAGTTCGTCATGCCCCCAACGAGTTCACGCTCGCGGACGCCCGGCGCTGCGTGCCGCCGGGCGAAGGCATGAATCTGAGCGGTATGCTCCAGGGCCGTTTCGATCTCCGCCACCTCGTCCGAGGATTTGACCGACCGCTGCCGAACCACGGCACGAACGAGAGCGGCCGAGGCTGCATCCTTGAGCTGGCCGCGGGAAAGGCCCAGCAGCTCCATAAAGCGGAGCCGATGCTCGTCGCGATACGGCGGCAGGGTATGAATCCTCCGATCCTGTTCTTGGGCCTTCGAGAGCCGAGACGCCAAGACGGAAGGAGGGGCGACCGCGTCGATTCCGACTGCGGCGGCCTCGTCTTCGAGGGCCGGCTGTTCCCCGGACCAGATGGCATCGTCGAGGCTGGCGTCCTGGCCGTACAGCGTGCAGGTGCCCGCGTCGAGATCGATGAGGCCGTACAGGTCGGGGCGGTCGAGGCCGAAGTAGTAGAGGAACGTACTGTCTTGACAAAAGGGGTGGGGGTTCGCAGTGTAGTTTTGGGGCGACCGCCGGTTGCCGAGCAGCAGGACGAGGCCGGAGTCAGGCCGCTCCTGTTCGATGAGCGAGCGACGGCGCGAGCAGTAGGTGGTGGGGGCGAACATTGACTAAGCGAACTGCACAAAGAGACGTCGGATGCGGAAGGCCGACCCGTAGGGCTCTCCGCCGCATGATGCTGCATTCGGTCACCGTGCCGGCGGGGCGTCCGGCCCCCCGTCAGCGGACGGCCTGTCGATGAGCAGCCGGAGCAGAGACCGGGCCTCCGACAGGTGCCGAATCTGATGGATGGTCTGGTGGGTGGTGTAGAGGCCGTACACGGTCACGAGAAGGACGGGGGTGGCCCAGAGGGCAATGCGGCCCCACGTGGAGCCATCAATCAGCCACAGCCCTACGAGCAGCCCGAAGTAAATGCCGGCCACGACCATCGACAGCAGCGAGTACCGCGCTTGGGTCAAACGCTGATCAATGGCGCCGAGGACCTCGCCGTAGCGCTGCTCCTCCAAGGCATCCGAGTCCATGACTCCAGGGAGGGCTGCCTGTTCCCCGTCACCGTCGTGGGGGCGGAGGCGGTGGGCGACCTGTGACTGAATGGCGTCGGGGTCGAGGGCCGGCACGAAAGAGAGAGGCGATGAGAGAGGCATCGAAACGTTCAAAGGCTGTGTGGCGGATGTTCTGTGGCTCCCCGGCGAGCACCTTTTCACAGGGGGCAGGGCCGGGTGCCGCAACTGTGCAGTTCTCACGCAAAAGGCCTTCTGCACTCGACGGGTCGCTTCCTGCCTTTCCTCGACTCCGCCTCGTCAGTCGCCACATGCATGTCGGCTGAACATTAATTTTCCAAACGGCTTTTCGGAGAGCATACTCAATGTCGGCAGTGAATCCGGACGAATGCAACAACGGCTGGCGTGGAGGGACGCCAGATTCACAGGGAAACCGCGGGCGGCTGGGGAAACGCCGGGAGGGTCCTCCATTTTTTTTCAAAACGCCCAAAAAAGACCTGCCACTATGGAGAGCGTCCGTGCCTGCGTTGCGTTTCGGGGCCACCGTTCTGTATACTTGCAGCGCGGTGTCCTCCGAATCCTCTCTCTTCCAACATGAATGCTCCTGACGACTGGACGACCACTCATGATCTGGCGGTCGTGTACATTGCCCTGGCCTATGGAACCGACCACGAGCTCAGTGACGAAGAGCTGAAGATCCTCAAAAGCGCCCTGCAGGCCTGGAAGTCGATGGACGAGCCGGCCGTTCAGGATCTGATCGTCGAGGCTGCCACGGTCTTTACCGAACGAGAGGCCGAGACGGAGTTTCGGCGGGCGGTGGAGGAGCTCGAAGGAGCGCTCTCCCTGGAGGAACGGCGCGATACAATTCGGCACCTGATCCGGATTGCGGAGGCCGATGGGGTGCTCCTGGAGCGGGAACAGGGACTGATCCATACGCTGGCGGAGGCGTGGTCCCTCAAGGCCCTCAGTGAAGACCTTCTCGAAAACACCTCGGCGGTCGTGCAGCGTCGGGGAGAAGACTGGGGGCTCATCCACGAACTGGCATTTCTCTACATCCTCGTCGCTCACGCCGCGGGAGACGACCTGTCGGCGGACACGGTGGATGTGATGGTGGAGCGGCTCCAGGAGTGGCAGCCGGAGCGGTCGACGGAGGAACTGCGAGACGTAGTGCGTCGGGCCCTGCAGGTCTATGCCGAGCAGCCCCAAGAGGATCTGATCTACGACTCGGTGGAAGCCTTGAAAGAGGCCCTGTCGAGCACGCATCGCCTGACGGTGCTCGACGACCTCCACACGGTCGCCCGGGCGGGGGGGCCGCTTACCCGGGCCGAGCGCGACCTCATTACGTCCCTCGCTCAGGCCTGGGACGTCACCGTACGGATGAACGGACACGGCGGGTAGACGCCAGCGCTCCGCCCAGCAGCCTCCAGGCCGAATTAGGACGAGGAAGAAGGGGGGGCACTTCCTTCGTCTCCGACCTCGTCCACGTGGTTTGGGGTGTCTTGAGGGCGGCCTTCCCAGGTCCTGCCTGAGGGGGAGCGGGCGGGTCCATCGGGTGAATGCGGCGGGCCGGCTGGTCCCCCGAGGGGAGAGGACGACCCCCCAAACATGCCAAACTGTACCTGCAGGGTGCCCTGCTCCACCTTGTTCTGAAACCATCGCATCAGGACCCTGCGGAGGCGAGTGCGCGTGAAGGGAATGAGCCCCAGGAAGCCGATCACGTCGGTCAGAATGCCAGGGGTAATCAGCAGGGCCCCGGCCACCAGGATGATGATGCCATCGGCAAGCTCGGTGCCGGGCAGGTCGCCGGCTTGCAAGCGGCGGTTGAGGCGGCGCCAGGTCGAGAGCCCCTCGCGGCGCGCCAAGTGGCTCCCCACGATGCCGGTCACGATGATGAGCGCGATCGTCGCCCAGAACCCGATGAACCGGTCCACCTGGATGAGGAGGGCCAACTCCACCGCGGGCGTGAGGAGGAAGAGCAGAATCAGGCGACCGAGCATGAGAGAATCCCGAAAGAGGGCTGGTGAGGAACGAAAAAAAGGCCGCTCTCCGTCCGAAACGGACCAAAAGCAAATCTCCCGTCAGGGAGAGGGTTCCCTCAGTCAAGAACGGAGAGCACTGCGGTGCTCCCCGGCTTACCCGTCTCCGTTGCGCTCGACGAAGTATTTCTCCTCGTGGATCGCGTCGTCTTCGAAGCCGGCGCGCTCGAGAATGCCTTGCGCCTTGTCGATCATCTTCGGGTGTCCACAGGTGTAGGCGGCGGTGTCCGATGGTGGAAAGGCAGCGGCGTCTAGGTGCTTCCGCAGCACGTCCTCGACGCGGCCGCACTCCCCGGTCCACTCTGGGTCCTCCCAGGGGCGACTCACGGTGGGTACGTACTCGAACCAGCGCAGCTCCTCGGCAAGCGCCCGCAGCTCCTCGAGGTACGTGCCGAGCTCCCACGACCGGCTCGCCCCGTGCAGGACCAGCATTGGCGTCGGGCTGTCCAGGGCGCCGGCCCGCAGTTTCCGCAGTTGGTCGCGAATGATGCTAATGTAGGGCCCCACGCCCGTCACCGTCGCCGCCATGAGGTGGTGCGTGCGGTCCGGGTCGAGCGTAAACCGGCCCACGATCTTGTCTCGCATCCACACGTTTGCGCCCGGCTCCAGGTCCCAGAGTCTCGGGGTCAGGGCCCCTTCGTCGACCCGCTCGATGAAGAACTCAAGCTCGGTACTGCCGGGGGCGGAGGCCACCGAGTAGGGGCGGAGGAGCGGACGGTCGCGGTCCTCCTCCATCAGCCCGATGGTGGCGTACTGCCCCGGCGTAAACTCGACAGGGGTGTCGGCACGGAGGCGGAATACCGCCAGTTCGTTGGAGAAGTCGACCCGGTCTACGAGGGTCAGTTGACTGTACTGCGAGGAATCCATTCTACATCCGGCAGCTTCGTGAGCAAGGTAGCAACGCCTCGGTTCGAGCGTGAGATCGGCCCATCATACAAGGAGCCGGAAGATGCGTACGAGCCAAGGCTGCTACCGGCAGTCGAGACTTCGGTTTTCGCCGCTCCCGGGCACACCCCCCGAAGACTCCCCAAAATGCCGTTACATCTCGTCGAGGAGCCGGTCGATGAGGTCGACCGACGAGACATCGTCCGCCTCGGCATTGAAGCTTGGAACGATGCGGTGGCGCAGCACGGAGACGGCCATGCGTCGCACGTCGGCCTCCACGGGGGTCATGCGCCCGTCGAGGGCGGAGAGCGTCTTGGCCCCCAGAACCAGGTACTGGGAGGCGCGAGGGCCGGCGCCGTAGCTCAGATAGTTCTGAATGAAGTCCGGCGCATCTCCGGAGCCCGGTCGGGTTCGGGTGACGAGACGAACGGCGAACTCGATGACATTGTCGGCCACCGGAATTTGCCGGACAAACTTCTGGTAGGACTGAAGCTCGTCGGCACTCATGACCGGAGACACCTCCGACGGAGACCCGGCAGTGGTGCTGCGCACGACCTCGGTCTCCTCGTCGAACGAGGGATAGTCGAGCCAGAGGTTCAACATGAACCGGTCCAGCTGGGCCTCGGGCAAGGGGTAGGTGCCCTCTTGCTCGATCGGGTTTTGTGTGGCAAGGACGAAGAATGGGTCGTCCAGCGTATGGGTCTCGCCCGCGGCGGTCACGTGTTGCTCCTGCATCGCCTCCAACAAGGCCGCCTGGGTCTTCGGGGGGGTTCGGTTGATCTCGTCCGCGAGGATGACATTGGCGAAGATGGGCCCGGCCGCGAACTCGAAGTGGCGCCCGTCGCGGGTCTCCTGGATGATTTCCGTGCCCGTGATGTCGCTGGGCATGAGGTCCGGCGTAAACTGGACGCGGCTGAAGTCTAGGTCGAGCGCCCCAGCGAGGGTGCGCACGAGGAGCGTCTTGGCAAGGCCGGGCACCCCAATCAGGAGGGCATGTCCCCGGGCCATGAGGCAGACCACGACCATCTCAACGATGTCTTCCTGCCCCACGATGACCTTGCCGATTTCCTGCCGCAGCCGATCGTACGCTTCACTGAGGTCATCGAGTGTCTCGGGGTCCTGCGGCGGTGAAGACGAAGAGGAAGACATAGAGAAATCGGCTCAGGAGCAAAGTGGGGCCCGGGGCCCGAACCGGCGCGAAGATCGGGGGCGAAAAGACCGACGCACTAGCGGCGGCGCACGGCCGTTAGCTCGGACTCGGTAATTCGGACGTCCACGTAGATCTCCTCTCGGAGTTGGTCGGTCCACTCCCGCATCTTCCGACTGCGCTTGTCCTGAAGGGCAAGCTGGCGGATGCGTTCGTAGTCCGTCTCCAGGCTGGCACGATGGGCCGGCACACGCCGCTCGAGGCGCACGATGTGGTAGGCCTCGTCTCCATTGAGCAGCTGCACACGTGTGGGGCGGCTGATCTCCCCAGGCTCAAGATTGCGGATGGTGCGGGTCCAGGAGGGGCCGAGGGCATCCAGCACCAGATCACGCGTATTGGATTCCGGATCGGTCACACGGCCGCCGTTTTGGGCCGTGCGGTCTTCCTCGGAATGGCGCCGAGCCATGCGCTCGAAGGGGACGTCGTCATCGTTGAGAAGGGTATCACGAACGGCGCTCAGGTATTCTTTGGCCCGCTCGCCGCTGGGGGCGTCGGGCTTGATGAGGACGTGGTGGAGGTCCACCGTGCTCCCGTCTTTCGAGTCAATTCGAAGGATGTGGAAGCCATTTTGGCTGTCATTGTAAAAGGGCTGGGACACCTTTCCGACGGGGGTGCGGGACGCGACCGCGGCAAATTCCGGGACGAGATCATCGAGGTTCACGTTGGTGAGGCCGCCGGACGAAGAGCCCGCGGCGTCCGGCGCAGAAAACTGACGGGCCATGGCCTCAAGGGACGCTCCGCCGCTGACAATGGAATCCCGGATGGACGAAATCAAAGACTTTGCCTCTTGCCGAGCCTCTTCCGTGGGCTTCGGATATCGCACGATGTGGGAAAGGCGAACGGTCTTGGGGAGCTGGGGCAGCGAGTCCTGAGGAATTCGCTCGAACCACTGACGCACCTCGCTGGGCGTGATGTCAATGTTTTGCATGCGACGCTGCCGGAGCTGCTGGGACAAAATCTGGCCCCGAAGGTCCTCTCGGAACTGCTCCTTGATTTCGAGGAGGCTCTTGCCGTACGCCTGTTCGAGCTGCTCCTCGCCGCCTGCGCGGCGCGTGAGTTGCTCGACCCGTCGATCGAGCTGATTGGTCAATTGCTGATCAGACACGGTAACGGTCGTATCGCGCCGCGCCTCTTCGGCCAAGAGCTTCTGGTCGACCAGCTGCCGGAGGGCCTGCATCCAAAGGTCGTTCGAATACGAGACATTACGCTGCTGGGTCTGCCGACGGACGAGCTGGTCGACCTCGGACTTGAGCACAATCTCATCCCCCACGACGGCGGCGATGCGGTCCACCACCTGTGCATTCTGGCCGTGGACGGGGGCAGGAGCCAGGCTGGCGAACAGAAAGAGTACGCCGAGGAGTGCGCCTGCGCCGTCTCCAAAAGAGGAAGGTGAGAGAACGCGATACAGGTGGTGCATGCAGCTGCGACTCGTATTCGAAGGGCGATGAACAACGGGGCGGGAGGGGTCATGGCAGCTCGAGGGCCCCGTTGGCCTGGGCTCTGTTGCGCAGGCGTTGAACCTCGGTTGCGTGGGTCTGTTTCCGGGCGCGAATTCGGAGGCGGCGCCGGATCTCGGCCTCCACCCAATCGAGCTCTGGGGGGGTGCCCGCCGGGATCCGGCGGTCCAGGCGGAGCACGTGGTAGCGCCCGCTGGCCTCCACGATCGGGGTGGTCTGCCCCTCCTGGAGGCCGTCGATCCGATCTGCGAGGGCTGGCACTTGGTGGTCGAGACGGCCCTGAGGAACGAATCCCCGCGACAACTGTCGCGCCCGAGTTGTGTCCACGGCGTACTCCGCGACGAGCCGGGCCCACGTGGTATCGGGCGGAGCGGGGGGCGTGCGCAACGCCCGCCGGACGGTCCGTGCTGCTGCGCGGTCCGCCGTGGCCAGGTACTGGATCCGCACGTACGGCTCCCGAAGCCGCAGTTGCTCCTTGTGACGCTCGAAGTAGGTGCGCACCTCCGCGGCCGTGGGGCGCACGTCGGCCTTCTCCGCGAGACGGGAGCGCACGGCCGAGGCCAGCACGGACCGTCGCTGCCGCTGCAGCAGCCGCTGCACCTCCTCGTCGGCGTCGAGGTTTAGCCGCTCGGCCTCCCGGTATAGAAGCATGCGGGTGACCCACTGATCAATCGCTTGGCGCCGGGCCTCCGCAGAGTCGCGCACAGGGCCCATGGTGGCGAGCATCTCTGCGAGGTCGGCCTCGGTGAGGTAGTGCGACCCGACGCGGGCAGCGTAGGAGCTGGGTGGGGTGGGCGACTGGCAGCCGGACAGCCCGGTGCTTGCGAGAAGAAAAACGAGGGCAACGACTGCACTACACAGGGCATCGGCGTGCGGGCGCAGAAATGTCATGAGCGAAGAGGCAGCCGGATACTTAACGAGCGGAGGGATCGTCACTGACTGGACGGCGAAGGCGTTCCGGAACCGTCTTGGCGTCGTATCGCTCCCGCAGATCGCGCACCACCCGCTGTTCTAGGCGGGCTCGGTGGTCCTGTACGACTCGGCTCCGGGCCTCCTCAAAGCGCATGGGCCGTGGCGGAAGGCGCGCATCGCGGATCAACAAGAGCCACTCGTCTCCCTGAGCCGCGGGGCCGATCGCCTCCCCGTCGGTGGCGGTGCGAACCGGCCGGTAGGCCTCGGCGGACCGGTCGGTGACGTACACGGTGTCGGTGGACACGAGGGAGTCGCGTGCGGCAGCGTCGAGAACGGCCGCCGTTGAAGCGTCCTGACGGTAGCGCGTGGCGAAGGGCTGGAGGAGCGAGTCGGCAGGGGCGCGAAGGGCGAGGGCCCGCACGCGCTCCGGAAACTGGTATTCCGTGCGGTTCTGACGGTACGTCCTTCGCAGGCCCGCGGTGTCCCGGGCCGCAGCCGTCCAGACTGAGTCCTGCATGAAGCGGAAAAGAAGCGTCCCGTCTCGGTAGGTCCTGATGTCTCGGGCGAGGGCTGGATTGTTGGAGGCCCGACGCGTGGCGGCGTATTGAATGGCTTTCTCATTTAGAAACGACTCGGTCAGGCCCGCAATCGTCATTTGTGCCCCCCCGTCAGCCTGCATGAGGTGGCGCGCCATCTGGGCGGCGGTGTAGGCGGAGTCGCCCAGGGTGGCCACCTGAGAACTGGGCCGCGACAGGGTGTCGGTGTACGTGAGGAGCGGGCGGGCGAGGGAGTCGACCGAGGCGACCCGAGCGGCCTCGAGGAGGCGAGTCGTGTCCACGGCGGCTCCGGCTTCTGCGCGGACCGTGCGGGCGAAGGCCGCCCGGCGGCGTTCTGCACGCGGCTGGCCGACAACGCGACCCTTCAGGTCGTCGTACGCCTCGTTGAAGGATTGCTGCTCCTGTCGGCCGGTGAGCTTGAGGAGGTGAGCCCCCAACCGGCTCTGGACGACCCCCGAAATCGCGCCCACCGAATCCAGCGCCGTCACGGCGCTGCGAAGGGCAGGGGGAAGCGCTCGAGGATCGACCTCGCCGAGGGATCCCCCTCTCGACGCCGACTGTTGATCCTGAGAATACCTCCGGGCTGCCGCATCAAACGACAGAGAACCATCCAAGAGCGCCGTCCGGAGAGAGTCGAGCAGGCGGCGGGTTGCGGCGGTGTCGTCCTGCGGGCGGCGCAGGAGGTGGGCAAGCTCGACCGGGGGTTCCGCAGGCCGCCGATCATGCACCTTTAAAATATGGTAGCCAAACTTGGTCCGGAAGACATCGCTCGTCTCGCCCGGAGAGAGGGCGTACATTCGGTCCTCAAACGGCTTTGCGATCTCTCCGGCCTGGAGGTAGCCGAGCCGACCCTGGTAGCCGCGGCGGCCTTCTTTCCGGGCGGAGGGGTCGTCGGAATTGCGGACGGCCAGATGGCTAAAGGGGACGCCCCGCCGGACCGAGTCGGCAATTGCCTGGGCCGTTCGGTAGGCCGTGAGGGTGTCTTGGGACGAGCTGGGGCGGACCAGGATGTGGCTCACGTCCACGGACTGCGTTCGGCGCTCGTATAAGGTGCGCGCGAGCGGCTCGTACACCTCGTCGCGCAGGAGCTGGGGCCGCGCCCGCTGTTGTCGATAGTCGTGGATGTCTGCTTGCACGCGCGGGAGGGTATCCAGTCCGGCGTCCCGGGCGGCGCGCACCTTCAGGTGAAAGTTGAGGTACCGATCGAGGAAGTCCCGGTAGGCGCGGAGGGAGCTATCGGCCGCGGCCTCGGGGCCGCCCGCTGCGTCAACGAACGCCGAGTCCAGTTCGGCCCGCGTGATGACGGTGTCGGCGTAGCGGGCAACCACTGCGTCGCCTGATGCGGAGGCCGCGTCGGGGGCTTGGCTCGTGTTCGGGCCGGCACTGCAGGCGACACCGAGAGCGACGAAGATGACAATTCCGAGCGTGCGTCTGAGGAGAGGCATGAGGTGCAGCGGACGATGCAGGACAGTGTGCCGGCTGTAGATCAAACGCCGAGGAAGCATCCGAATGTTAGCAAACCCGCCCCGCAGAGTGCAACCCAGCGTCAAGGTTTGCATCCGGGATTGATACGAGATGCGTCGTGGCGCTCGGGATCGTAGACGGATGCAGAGAAAAAGACGAAGGGGTCCGGGGGAGCGCTTCGCAAATCCCCAGCCAATTTCCGATTGTGGAGGAACTGGGGGCAGGATGCATTCTACAAATTTTGCGTCTTGCCAACCTCGTATTCGTGTGGATCCGTCCACGCGACAGAACCGGCAGCGTTTGGCCTGGCCTCATTCTCCCTGCACGCATTGTCCCTGCGCACAATGGCTTCCGATCCTTCTGTTCGTGTTCGCTTCGCCCCCAGCCCGACCGGTCGTCTCCACATCGGGGGGCTCCGAACGGCTCTGTATAACTACCTCTTCGCTCGTAAGCACGACGGCGACTTCATACTGCGGATTGAAGACACCGACCGGGCCCGCTACGAGTCAGGGGCTGAGGACGACATTCGGGAGGCCCTCTCGTGGACGGGGCTCGGGTACGACGAGGGGCCCGAGCAGGGCGGCGCCTACGGCCCGTACCGCCAGTCCGAACGCACCGAGCACTACCACGAGTACGCCCGAGAGCTCGTCGAGGCTGGGCGGGCGTACTATGCGTTCGACACGGAAGAAGAGCTCGACGAACTGCGGGAGACGCACGGCGCGTACGACGGATCGACGCGTCGGCAGATGCGCAACTCGCTGACCCTGCCCGACGAGGAGGTCGAGCGCCTCCTCGACGAGAGTGACGACCACGTCATTCGGCTGAAGGTCCCCCGACAAGAGTCGGTGCGGGTCGAGGACGAGATCCGGGGCACGGTGTCGTTCGACACCTCGGAAATCGACGACCAGGTGCTGGTGAAGTCCGACGGGATGCCGACCTACCACCTGGCCAACATTGTCGACGACCACCTCATGGACATCTCGCACGTCATTCGGGGGGAGGAGTGGCTCTCCTCGACCCCGAAGCACGTGCTCATGTACGACGCACTGGGGTGGGAGCCGCCCGCCTTCGCGCACCTCCCGCTGATCCTGAGCCCGAACGGCGGAAAGCTCTCAAAGCGGGACGCCAATGAACTGGGCATTCCGGTCTACGTCACGGACTACCGAGAGGCGGGCTACGAGCCGGAGGCCCTCCTCAACTTCCTGGCGCTCCTGGGCTGGAGTCCCGGCACGGAGGAGGAGCTCTTCGCCCTGGACGAGATGGTGGAGGCGTTCAGCCTCGACCGCGTGGGCGCCAGTGGCGTGCAGTTCGACCTCGACAAGCTCCGCTGGGTCAACGAGCATTCCGTTCGGGACCTTTCCGTCGAGGCACTCGCGGAGAAGGCCCGGCCTTACGTGGAGGATGAGGGCTACGAGGTGGATGACGACCGCCTCCGTACGATTTGTGGACTGGTGCAAGACCGCATCCAGGTAGCGCCGGAAGTGGTGACCGAAAACCGGTACTTCTTTGAAGCCCCTGAGGAGTACGAGGAGGCCGGTGTCGAGAAGCGCTGGAAGGACGAGTCCGCCGATCTTCTGCTCGCCTACGCCGACCGGCTGGAGGCGGTCGATACGTTCGACACGGATACGGTGGAAGCGGAGCTCCGCGACCTGGCCGATGAGAAAGACGTAGGGGCGGGCGCGATTATCCATCCGGCCCGTCTCGCCGTCAGCGGTCGCTCGTACGGCCCCGGCGTGTTCGGGCTGCTGGCCGCCGTGGGGAAGGACGATTGCATCCAGCGGATGCGGCGGGCCGTCGAGGCGCTGGGATAGCGGAAGGGGGCTACTGATCGGCAGCACGTGACCGGTCACGCGGAGCCCTCAAGCTCCTTCCGCAGTAGCTCCCGGGCCAGCTCCGGGTTGGCGGAGCCGCTGGTGGCCTGCATCACCTGGCCCATAAAGAAGCCGATGAGGCCCTCCTTGCCGTCGCGGTAGCGGGCGGCCTCGTCCGGATGGTCCGCGATGACGTCCGCGATGACGTCTGCGAGCGCCTCGGTGTCGTCGACCTGTCGGAGGCCGCGCTCCTCAACGATCGCTCCGGGGGCGCCGCCGTCCTCGAGGAGCACGTCGAACACCTCGTCGGCCCCCCGGCTGGTGATCTCGTCCGTGTCCACGAGGCGGACGAGCGCGGCAAACGCGTCGGGACCGAACGGCAGGTCCTCCAGCGTCCGGGTCTTCAGTGCGCCGAGCAGCACGTTGACGATCCAGTTGGCGAGCGGCTCCGGGGCGTCGTAGTGGTCGCGCGCCTCGTCGAAGAAGGTGGCGAGGGTGTCGTCGCCGGCGATGGCGGCGGCATCGTCCCGAGAGAGCCCGAGGGGACCGCTGTACCGATCAAACCGGTCCCGCTGATGGTCGTCGAGGTACTCGACGGGGTCGGTTTTGCCTTCCAGCGAGCGCCGTCGCTGTTTTTCCTTGCGCTGTTCCTTCTCCCGTCGCCGCCGCTCCAGCTCTGCCTCGCTGAGTCCGTCCTCGTCCTCGCCCCAGGTGTCGCGGAGGGGAACGATCTGGTTGTACACCAGGGCGTCGGGGCGGGAGTCCTCCGGGTCCGGCCAAAAATAGCCCTGTCGTTCGAACTGGACCCGCTCGTCGGCGTCGAGCTCCTGCGCGGCGGGCTCGAGGATCCCCTGTCGGATGTCGAGCGAGTTCGGGTTGAGAAATTCAGTGAAGTGGTCCTCGCGGGCGTCGGGATCGGGCACCTCGAAGAGACGATCGTAGAGGCGCGCCTCGAACGGAACCCCGTGGGTGGCAGAGACCCAGTGCAGCGTGCCGTCCGGCGAGCGGCCGTCCGGGGCGGTGCCGCTGCGCGTGTCGGGATCGATGGTACCGCGGAGCTCGGTCACGGTGCCGTCCGCGTCCCGCACGACCTCTTCGCACGTGAAGAAGTAGGCGTGACGCAGGCGCACCTCGCGCCCCGGGGCGAGCCGGATGAAGTCCTCGGGCGGGTCCTCCCGAAAGTCGTCCCGCTCGATGTAAAATTCTCGGGTGAAGGGCACGGGCCGCGTCTCGTCCTTGTCAATGTCGCGCGGCCAGTGGTTTGCGTCGATCCAGTCGACCTCGTCCTCGTCCCAGTTTGTGACCGTCACCTTCAGGGGGTCGAGCACGGCCATGACCCGCGGGGCCGTCGGGTTCAAGTCGTCGCGGAGGGCGTGCTCGAAGTGGCCGATCTGGACCCGACTCTGGGACCGGGTGACGCCGACCTTGCGGCAAAACGCCCGGATGGCGCTCGGCGGCACGCCCCGGCGACGCAGCCCCGAAATCGTGGGGAGACGCGGATCGTCCCAGCCGCCGACCAGGTCTTCCTCAATCAGGTGACGGAGCTTGGTCTTGCTCATCACCGTGTAGCCGAGGTTTAGCCGATTGAACTCGTACTGCCGGGGGCGAGACGGGATGTCGTCGTCCTCCAGGCAGTGCTCCATCACCCAGTCGTAGACGCGCCGGTTGTTGTCGAACTCCAGCGTGCATAGGGAGTGGGTAATGTCCTCAATGGCGTCCTCCAGGGGGTGGGCGTAGTCGTACATCGGGTAGATGCACCACTCGTCCCCCCGACGATAATGCGACGCGTGCATAATGCGGAAGAGAAGGGGATCCCGCATGATCATGTGCGGCGAACTCATGTCGATCTTCGCCCGCAACACGTGCTCCCCGTCGTCGAACGCGCCCGCCTTCATTCGGCGGAAGAGGTCCAGGTTCTCCTCGACGGAGCGATCCCGGTACGGCGACGGGGTGCCGGGCTCATCCACCGTCCCCCGGTACTCGCGGATCTCCTCCTCGCTGAGGCTGTCGACGTACGCGTCGCCCTGTTTGATGAGCTTGACCGCGTACCGGTAGAACTGCTCGAAGTAGTCGGAGGCGTAGTACTCGTGCTCCTCCCAGTCGTACCCCAGCCACTGCACCGCGTCCTTGATCGACTCTACGTACTCGGGGCTTTCGGTTTTGGGGTTCGTATCGTCGAACCGGAGGTGGCACTGCGTGTCGGCCCGGTCGGCGTAGTCGTGCTTGATGCCAAAATTGAGGACGATCGACTTCGCGTGGCCGATGTGCAGGTAGCCGTTCGGCTCGGGGGGGAACCGGGTCACGACCCGGTCGCCGTAGGTTCCCTCTTCGAGGTCCTCGTCGATGATGTCGTAGATGAAGTTGTCGCGCGAGTGCTCAGTGGAGGGGTCCGACGTGCTCACGAAGGGGTGAGAGGGTTGATGCGGGGCGATTCTCGAAAACCGTTAGACCATTGAAAGCCAGGGGCTTCCTGAAAGATCCACGCCGCACGGCTCAGTCGCACCCGCTGGCCTCTCGCAAGAGGGACCGACAGTCAAGAATTTCCGGCTTGTCCACCGCGGCGGCGCTTCGGACACGTTGCGCGAACAGGGAGGCCGAGCGGAATCGCGATCGGGTGCGGGTTTGGCGTCGGGCCGTTACGGTCCACTGGGACCGGCGGAGGGATCCGGTAAACTGATCGTCCTCGACGAACCCGGATATCCGAAGGTCATCGATCGTGAGTTGCAGTCGCGTGTCGCGCACCTCCACGCGGGCACGGAGCCGACCGAGCCGCCGATCCCGGACGATGCCCCGCAGGTCGCCGTTTTGAGTGGTGATGCGGAATCGGCCCTGGTCAAGGGGGGCGACGCCCCGGACCTCGTACGTCCAGGTGCCCACCACTGCAGTCCGGGCTGCCGCCTCGTCCTGCGTCGAACGAGAGGAGGCACAGCCGCCCACCACGAGTCCCGCCCCAAAGACGAGTAGAAGTGCGAACCGTAAGAGACAGAACCGCGGCATGACAAGAGGAAAGAATACCGGGCAGGCAAGTTCTGCAGCCGATATTATAAAGATTTAATGAGTCGAACGTTCCGGTACGGCGGGCTGGATTGGGCTTCAGCCCGTCGAGTCCCGGTGGATCGACAACAGTTGCTCGGCGGCGGCCAAAGAACTGAGACGGCCGTCTCGGACTGCTGCTTCCACGTCCTCCTGGGCCGCTTGCACCTCGGGGTTGGAAAAAAACTCCTCGCGCAGCCGCTGCTCGATGGCCCGCTCCATCCAGTGCTGCGCTTGTCGGCGGCGCTGCTTCTCGAAGAAGCCCGTCTCCTGTGTGTAGGCCCGGTACCGCTCCACGGTGCTCCACACGTCGTCGATGCCCGCGCCGGTCTGTGCCGAGCACGTGCGTACGGGCGGCTCCCACCCGGAGTCCGGGTCTGATAGAAGCCGCAGTGCCTTTTCGTACTCGGCCCGGGCCGCCTCCGCCGGGTCTCGGTTGTCCCCGTCGGCCTTCGTGATGGCGATGGCGTCGGCCACCTCCACGATGCCCCGCTTGATGCCCTGCAGCTCGTCTCCGGCGCCGGCCAGGGCGAGAAGCAGGAAAAAGTCGACCATCGAACGCACACTGATTTCCGACTGCCCGACGCCCACCGTCTCGACGAACACGGTGTCGTAGCCGGCCGCCTCGCACAGCAGAATGGCCTCACGGGTGCGAGGAGCCACGCCCCCAAGCGTCCCGGCGGTAGGGGAGGGGCGGATGAAGGCGCCCTCCTCGGAGGCCAGGGTGCCCATCCGGGTCTTGTCGCCGAGAATGCTGCCCCGCGACCGCTCGCTGCTGGGGTCGATCGTCAGGACGGCGAGGCGACGCCCCTTCGCCACGAGCCGTTGCCCGAGGGTTTCGATGAACGTGCTCTTGCCTACGCCCGGCACGCCCGTCACGGCCACCCGGATCGAGTCGCCACTGTGGGGCAGGCACTCCTCCACGACCGCCCGGGCAGTGTCGCGGTGGTCCGGCCGGGTGCTCTCCAGAAGGGTAATGGCCTGGCTCAGCGTCACGCGGTCCCCGTTGAGAACGCCGGTCACATAGTCGGCCACCGATTGGGGGGCCGAGTGAGACGGAGAAGACTGATCGTGAAGATTGGGGTTCAGGGGAGCCACGACGCGAAAGGGAGGCAGGTGCCTGCGGAGGAGATCGGCGATCGGTTACGCCTCGACGGGCGCGTCCTCGTCGTGCCGGTCGAGGAGCACGTCGAGGATCTGAGTGGCGGCCTCCGAGATGTTGGTGCCAGGGCCAAAAATGGCGGCCACGCCCTGGTCGTAGAGCGTTTCGTAGTCGTCGTGTGGAATCACGCCCCCCACAACCACGAGGATGTCGTCGCGACCGTACTGCTCCAGGGCGTCGATCACCTCCGGCACAAGCGTCTTGTGTCCCCCGGCGAGGCTGGAGATGCCGAGAATGTGGACGTCGTTTTCCACGGCCTGGCGCGCCACCTCGTTCGGCGTCTGGAAGAGAGGACCCACATCGACGTCGAAGCCCATGTCGGCAAACGACGTCGCGATCACTTTCGCGCCACGGTCGTGCCCGTCCTGGCCCATTTTCGCCACCATGATGCGGGGGCGTCGACCTGCCACATCGGCGAAGCGATCGGCCCGGTCGCGGGCCGCATGGAAGTGTTCGTTCGTGCCGGCCTCCGAGGCATACACCCCCGAGATGGTCTCCGTCCGTGCCGTATGGCGACCGAACACGTCTTCCAGGGCCGCCGAAATTTCGCCGAGCGTGGCGCGCCTGCGGGCCGCCTCCACGGCTCTCGCCAGCAGGTTGCCGTCGCCCGTCTCGGCGCATTCGGTCAGGGCGTTCAGCGCGTTTCGGACCGCGTCGTCGTCGCGCTCTTCTTTGATGCGGTCGAGCCGTTTCAGCTGCGCCCGCCGGACGGCTTCGTTGTCTACTTCCAGTCGCTCGATCGGCTCGTCGGTCTCCGTTCGGAAATCGTTCACGCCCACGATCGTCTCGGCGCCGGTATCGATGCGGGCCTGCTTGCGGGCGGCGGCCTCCTCGATCTTGCGCTTTGGGAGGCCCTGTTCTATGGCGCGGGTCATGCCGCCCTTTTCCTCCACTTCCTGGATCAGGGTCCACGCCCGCCGGGCCAACGCGCCGGTGAGGTATTCCACGTAGTAAGAACCTGCCCACGGGTCGATGGCCTCCGTGATGTCGGTCTCGTCCTGCAGGTAGAGCTGCGTGTTGCGGGCGATCCGGGCAGCAAACGCGCTCGGGAGGGCGATGGCCTCGTCCAGCGCGTTCGTGTGCAGCGACTGCGTGCCGCCGAACGCCGCGGCCATCGCCTCGATCGTCGTGCGCGCCACGTTGTTGAACGGGTCCTGCTCGGCGAGGCTGTAGCCGGAGGTCTGGCAGTGGGTCCGCAGCGCCATCGACTTGGGGGTGTCCGGGTCGAACTGCTTCACAAGCTTGGCCCAGAGCAGGCGCCCGGCCCGCATCTTGGCGATCTCCATAAAGTGGTTCATCCCGATGGCCCAGAAGAAGGAGACCCGCGGCGCGAAGTCATCGATCCCGAGGCCGGCGTCGAGCCCGGTGCGGAGGTACTCCAGGCCATCGGCCAGCGTGTAGGCCAACTCCAGGTCCGCCGGCGCGCCTGCTTCGTGCATGTGGTATCCACTCACCGAGATGGCGTTGAACCTCGGCATCTCCGCAGCGCAGTAAGCAAAAATCTCTCCCACAATCCGCATGGACGGCTGCGGGGGGTAGATGTAGGTGTTGCGCACCATGAACTCCTTCAAGACATCGTTCTGAATGGTGCCCGCCAGCTCTTCGTGGGCCGCGCCCTGCTCCTCCGCGGCGGCGATGTAAAACGCCATCACGGGGAGCACTGCTCCGTTCATCGTCATCGAGACCGAGACATCCCCGAGCGGGATGCCGTCGAAGAGGCGTTTCATGTCCTCGACGGTATCGATGGCGACGCCGGCTTTGCCCACGTCGCCCCGCACCCGGTCGTGGTCGGAGTCGTAGCCGCGGTGGGTGGCCAGGTCGAACGCCACCGAGAGCCCCTTCTGGCCGGACGCGAGGGCCTCACGGTAGAATTTGTTGGACTCCTCCGCCGTCGAGAACCCCGCGTACTGCCGGATGGTCCACGGCCGAAACTTGTACATGGTCGTATACGGCCCGCGGAGGTACGGGGGCAGGCCCGAGTCGAAGTCGAGGTGGTCGAGGTCGTCGAGCGCGCCGGGGCCGTAGATCGGCTCGATGTCAATCTGCTCGGGCGTCGACCAGGGTGCATCTTCGGCCGTCGCCTCGCCTTCGCGGGGCGGATCGTAATCGATGTTGGGAAAGTCAGGGCGCATGGCGGTGACGTATCGGGACCAGGCGTTGAAGGTAGGGCACTTGGGAGCGTCAGGGGGCTTCCTCCGTCGGAATTCCGAGGTCGTTCTGCAGTGCAGTAAGGGTCTGTGTTAAGGGCCTTCCCTGATGGAGAAAGAAGTCGGCGGCGTCGCCCACGTCGGTGTCGTCGGGGGCGCCGGCGATCCCGAGAAGGGCCTCGTGGCCGTGATCGGAGAGTGCCGCGGCGAGCGCGGGGGCGAGGGCGGCGTAGTCGTCGTCGGCGCCGCAGAGAACCACGGCGTCGGCGTCCTGCGCGACCGCCGTCTCGGCCACCGCGTCGACGGACTCGAACTTGAGGCGGGTGTCGATCGCAAACCCCGCCACGCCCAGGAAGTTGCGGCAGAAGGTCGCCCGGGCGCTCCGGACGGCGGGCGGGCCGATCGGCGCAAGCAAAAACCGGGGCGGTCCGTCCCGAGACTCCGCGTATTCTTCGGTCCGGAGGCGGATTGTCTCAACCCCGTCGGCGAGCCGGACTTGGGGCAGGGGGGCGATGCCTGAAGGTTCCGACTGGAGGGCCGACGCCACATCCTGGGGGGAGTGCCCGTTCCGGAGCGCTGTCCGGAGCGCATCGGTTGACGGGGCGTTGAGTGTGGGGGACGGTGTCTCGTTCGAAGACAGGGCCTCCGGCGACTCCAGGGTGTCCCGGCGGCGTTCGTCGAGGGCGGGATAGTGTGTGGTCCCCACGAGCACCTGATCCCGTTCGTCGAGCGCCCGACGACGTTTGTCTCGCGTCTCGGAAATTTGGGTGTGCAGATGGCCGTTGCGGAGGGACTCGACGATCCCGCCTTCCGCCTCACGATTTTGGAACTGTGCCCAGGCCCGTCGGGCAAGTTGGTCGGTCAGGGTTTCGATGTAGTACGACCCAGCGGCCGGATCGGCCACCTGGTCGAAGTGTGCCTCGTGACGCAGGAGGAGTTGCGCATTGCGGGCGATGCGCAGCCCAAACGCGTCCGGCGGTCGCAACGCGTCGTCGAAGGGCCGAACGGTCAGCGCGTCGCACCCCCCGAGCACGGCGGACATGGCCTCGGTGGTGGCCCGAAGCATATTGACGTGCGGGTCGTAGATCGTCTCCGTGCGCCGGGAGGTCGTGGCGTGGACAAACACATCGGCGGGACCAACGTCGAGAGAGCCGTCCGCCTCGCAGGCGAACGCGCCGATGACCTGAGGCACGAGGAGGCGGAGGGCGCGGAGCTTGGCCATCTCGACAAAGTAGGAGGTCGAGACGGGAACGCGGACCTGGAGGGCATCGAGAAGTGTGGGAAGGGAGAGGCCTCGCGCGGTGCTTCGGGCGAGGCGTTCGGCGAGGGCGCCGAGCGCGCAGGCCAGTTCCTGAACGGCCGACGCTCCCGCGTTGTGATACACGCTGCTGTCAACGGTCACCGTTCGAAATCGAGGCATCTCCGCGGCGTCCGCCACGAGGTCATCGGCCAGCACAAAGGGGGAGTCTAGGGGAGCCGTTCCTGACGCCAGGGCCGCCACAGGATCATAGAACACCGCCCCTTCGATCGTCTCGGCATCAAGGGAGACCCCTGCGAGGTGCTCGCGGAGCAACGCATACAGCGCGGGGGCTGCCGAGCCTCCGCCAAGGTGCAGGGACGTGCTTGTCGGGTCGATCCCGTCGAGAATCTGGGCGAGATCGTTTTCCGAGCGGAGGGCTGTCCCGAACGCATCTGAGCGTGGGAGAGGGAGGCCGATCTCCAGGGCATCGGCCCCACCCTCGGCCGCGGCCCGGGCGTGCTCGCTCGCGACCTCCGGATTGGGATGCCGAACGGGCTGGCACACAGTCCACGCGTTGGCCGGTGTGTCCGCGCCGTCGGCCAGGGGCGGGACGGCGTCCTCCGGGGCGGTGTGCAGCGCGTCGCTGAGGGCGTTGGGGGAGAGATACGCCGGACGCGATACCCCCTCTACAGACGACCATTCAAGAAATGCCTCCGGGGCCGTCCCTCCGAGGTCCGATTTTACGTGCTCGCGCCATTCTGCAGGCGTGACTGCATCGAACTCATCGAAGAGCGGTGAAAACGCTTCCGGTTCGGGCATGGCCAAACGGACTGTTGGCGAGCGAGGAGCGGTACGGCAGGACACAGCGCCCAGGGTCCAGCGTTACTCCATACTATTCTCGTTTCCGGGCGGTCCGATTAGTGTACGGGAGCGGCGAATCAGGTCGTAGACCGCGATGCCATAGGCGACGCCCACGTTCAGTGAGATCTTAGCGCCGTACTGGGGAATCTCGAGGGCGAGATCAGCCGCCTCCAGCACATCCGTTTCGACGCCCCGCACCTCGTTGCCCACGACGAGCGCGAGGGGGAAGGCATCGGCCGACACCGTGTCGGGGCGCTGCATGTGATCCGTCTGTTCGAGCGCCGCGATCGTGTAGCCGGCGTCTTTCAGCTCGTGAAGCAGAGGAACGGCGTCGTCGTGCTGGCTCCACTCGACGGTGTCCTGGGCGCCGAGGGCCGTCTTGTGGAGGTCCTTGTGCGCCGGGGTTCCGGTGAAGCCGGTAAGGTGGACGTGCTCAATGCGCGCGGCATCGGAGGTTCGAAACATCGACCCGACATTGTGGATCGAGCGGACGTTGTGCACGACGAGCCGGACGGGGTGCTTGGGAAGCGCAGCCACCTCCTCGGGGGCAGGTCGCTCAATTTCATCCCAACTAAGCTTGCGCATCGGGCAACTGGTGAAGAGGTTTGTCGTAGCGAGGGGAGACGTTCAGGTGCCTTCCTGAATTCGCTGTACGAAACCCTGTTTCTTCTCGGGATCACTGACCGGAGTCGACCCATGCTCGTCATGTACTCGCGCTGGCCCCTGATACTTGGCATCGGCGTCCTCTTGATGGCGGTCACCGGCTGCACGGCGGTCCGAGAGGTCGCGAACCTGCGCAAGGTCCAGTTCGCGATCGATCGTGTGGGCCAGCCGCGCCTGGCAGGGGTGGATGTGTCGAGGGTCCAGTCCTACGACGATCTTCGCACGACCGACATCCTCCGGTTGGGCTCGGCCCTCTCCGACGGAAGCCTTCCGCTGTCGTTCACCCTTCACCTCGATGCGGAGAACCCGTCCTCCAACAGCGTCAACGCCCGGCTCACGCAGATGGACTGGACGCTCTTGTTGGAAGACAAGGAGACGGTCTCGGGCCGGTTCGAGCGAGAGGTCGTGCTGCCGCCTGGGGAGCCCAAAGGCGTGCCCTTCGATGTGGAACTCGACCTCGTCCGATTTTTCGATGACAACCTGCAGGGACTCGTGGACCTCGCAACCGCCGTCGGCGGCGAGGCGCCCCCGCGAACCATCAAGCTGCGGGTGCAGCCGACCGTCAACACGCGGTTCGGACCGTTTCAGTATCCATCTCCCATCACCGTCGTGAGCAAAGATGTTGGCGGTGAATCCCAGCAGCCGTAGCTCTCTCCCTTTCGCCCCCTTTTCGCCCACGCGACTCCTTTTCACTGCGTACGCCCCGACGTGATTGTTACCATCGACGGCCCCGCCGGCTCCGGAAAAAGCACCACAGCGCGCCGTGCCGCCGCCCGTCTCGACTATGTGTATCTGGACACGGGTGCCATGTATCGAGCCGTGGCCCTCGGCTTTCTGCGTGCCGAAGCCCCTGCCACTCCTTCGGGGGCGAACGCGGCACTTCCCACCCTTGAGGTGGACGTCCAGTATGAGGGCGAGGCCATGCAGGTTTTTCTGGGCGACGAAGAGGTCACCGACCGCATTCGAACCGCTGAGGTCGGAAGCATTGTCAGCGACATCTCCACGCTCGCGCCGGTCCGGGCGTACATGGTGGAGCAGCAGCGCCGAATCGGACGTGAGCAGGCCGAGCGACATGGCGGCGTGGTGCTGGATGGACGAGATACAGGCACCGTGGTGTTCCCGGAGGCCCCCGTCAAAATTTTCATGGTGGCCGACATTGATGAACGGGCCCGGCGCCGGCTGCAGGAATACGAAGCAGCAGGGGAGGAGGTCACCTTCGACGAGGTTCGCACTGAGATCGAAGAGCGAGACCGGCAGGACCGGACCCGTAACATCGCTCCCCTCCGCCGTGCGGACGACGCCACGGTCTTCGACACGACCGACTGCACGATTGCGGAGCAGGTCGGCTTTGTCGTAGATCGCGTTAAAGCACACGAAGAACGGGGAACGTAGAAGCCCCGGGAGAATACAATCGCTGCTTGTAGAGAAACTACTTGCATCGTTCACAGACGCTCCTGACATTGGACCACACCCTCTGAGCCGGGGTTCTCCTGCCTCAGACCGCATTCGTTCTCACCCATCCCTCCTGGATTGTCAGGGCCAGGCAGGTACAAATTGCACCTGTCGTCGGCCGTATGGCTGGCGCCTCGCAAACCTACCACACCGTATATGGCAGAACAAGAGCAAGTCGCACCGAAAGACGATCCTCAAGACACCGTTGATTCCCAGTCCTCCCCCTCCGACGCAGAAGACGCGGCCGACGCCGAGACTCCGGCCGCTGATGATGCGGGCCCGGAGGCGTCCGGGGATCCGCCGGCAGCCGACGCCAACACGGCGGACGGAGAGCCCGAAGATCCCCCCGCAGACCCGTCTTCGGACGCCGAGGCCTCTCCTGCAGAAGCCGCAGACGAGGAAGGAGAGGAAGCCCCTGCCCCCCCTCCGGACGAGCCCGGCTTCGTGAGTCGCATTCTCGAAGAGGCCGTCGAAGAGGCGTCCAAAGACCTCCCGATTCCCTCTGGGGAGGAAACTACGGTTGACGTGTCGGAGCTCGACGAGCCGACCCAAACCGTCTCGCCCGACGAGCTTGAGCGAACCGAGGAGGCGCAAGGGTTTACGGGAGAAACCTACGGGCAGACCGTCTCCCTCGACGAGCTCGAAACCGAGGAGCACGCCCCCGCGGGAGACACCGTCTATGATCAATTCCGCGATGTCGTCGACGAGACCTCCATCGATGTCCGTGAAGAGGACATCGTCCAGGGCCGCGTGTTGCAGGTCAATGAGGACTACGTGGTCATCGACATCGGTTACAAGAGTGACGGCATTGTCGCCCGCGATGAGTTTGGGGAGGACGAGATCCGTCCCGGGGACACCGTAGAGGTGTACCTGGAGCGGAAGGAGGACCGCGACGGCCAGCTTGTGCTCTCGAAGGAGCAGGCCGACAAGGTTCGCCGTTGGCAGCGCGTCGAAGAGATCTACGAGAACGAGGAGGTTATCGAAGGCACGATTATCCGCCGCATCAAGGGCGGCATGATCGTGGAGCTCTTTGACGGCATGGAGGCCTTCCTGCCGGGTTCACAGATTGACGTCCGTCCGGTCCGGGACTTCGAGTCGTACCTGGAGACGCGGATGGAATTCAAGATCGTCAAGCTCAACCCTGGAAACGAGAACATCGTCGTTTCCCACCGCGAGCTCATCGAGCACGAACTCGAGGAGCAGCGCCAGGAAATTCTCGAGTCGCTCGAGGTTGGGCAGGTGCTCGAAGGCACCGTCAAAAACATCGTTGACTTTGGCGTCTTCATCGACCTCGGCGGGGTCGACGGCCTTCTGCACATCACGGACCTGTCCTGGGGCCGCGTCTCGCACCCGAGTGAGGTCGTGGAGCTCGACCAAGAAATCGAAGTCGTCGTCCTTGACTACGAGGAAGAACGCCAGCGCATCTCCCTGGGCCTGAAGCAGCTTCGGGACCACCCCTGGGAAAAGATTGGCAACAAGTACGATGAGGGCGATGTGGTTGAGGGGAAAGTCGTCTCAATCACAAACTACGGCGCTTTTGTCGAGATCGAAAAGGGGATCGAAGGCCTCGTCCACATCAGTGAGATGTCGTGGACGCGCCACATCGAGCATCCCAGCCAAATGGTGTCGCTCGGGCAGGTGGTCGACGTCAAGATTCTCAATATCGACCAGGAGGAGCGGAAAATTTCGCTCGGCATGAAGCAGCTTGAGCCCGACCCCTGGGACGGCATCAGCGACCGCTACCCGGCAGGCACAGTGCTGACGGGTACGGTTCGCAACATCACCAACTTCGGGGTCTTCGTCGAGATTGAGCCGGGCATCGACGGCCTCGTTCACGTCTCGGACCTGTCCTGGACCAAGAAAATTCGGCACCCGGGCGACATGGTCGACGAGGGCCAAGAGCTTGACGTCGTAATCCTCAACATCGACGAGGAGCGGCGTCGCATCTCGCTGGGCCACAAGCAGGTGAAGACCAACCCGTGGGACCAGTTTGCCGACGCGTACGGCGAGGGCAACGACACGGCCGGAGAGGTCGTCCGTGTGGAAGACAAGGGGCTCGTTGTGCAGCTTCCGCTGGACGTAGAGGCCTTTGTGCCGGGGAGCGAGTTGAAAGACGGCCCGAAGGGGTTCAAGAACCACTATCACGAGGGCGACGAGCTTGAGCTCCAGGTCATTCGGTTCGACAAGGACCAGAAAGACATTGTCCTCAGTGAAACGGCGAAGGAAGAAGCCGAACGCGACGAGGAACAGCGCGAAGAGGAGCGCGAGGCACAAGAGGAGCAGCGCGAGCAGGAAGAGGCCGTGCGCGACTTCCAGGAGCCGGAACCGGAGCCGGACGAGCCGACCACCGGCCCCACCACGCTCGGCGAGCTCTCGGGGCTGGCCGACCTGCGCCGTGAAATGGAAGAGGAGGAGGCCGAAGAACAGGCCGCTGCGGAGGCGGAAGGCGCTGACGCCGAGACGTCGGAGGACGAGGACGCCTCAGCCGAGGCTGATTCGGACGAAGACACCTCAGCCGAGGCCGATACGGACGATGACGCTGACGCCGAGGCGACCTCGGAGAACGAAGAGGAACCGTTCGACGAGACGGCCGGCTTCCCGGAGAACTTCCCGCGGGTCTCGCGGCTCGAAAATGCAGGCGTGACCTCGCTGGCAGATGTCCGTGAAGTCGATGACCTGACGGAGCTTGACGGCATCGGCTCCGCCTACGCGGAGGAAATCTCCGATGCCCTTGCTGAATATGACGAAACGGGCTCGGTGACCAGCTAGCCATTCAGGTCGCTAGAGACTCAGTTTCGAGGTTCAAAGGACGGCTTCCATTCCGGGAGCCGTCCTTTTCCTTTGGGGCTCAGTGCGAACGGGCCTGTGCCTTCCGCGGAGTTCCTGTGTATCTCGCCCTCCGCGTTCCCATTCTATCCTCCCACCACAGCGCACACCACCATGGAAGAGACCGAAGAGTACCTCCCGAGCGCCAGTCATTCGATTACCGTTCGGGTGGTCATCGACAACCGCCCCGGCATGCTTGCGAACGTTACGTCGGTGATCGGCGAGCACGGCGGCAACATTGGAGCCATCGACATCGTGCGGGCCCAGAAGGAGGAATTGACCCGCGACATTACCATCAATACGCGCAGCGACGACCACGCACAGTCGATCGTGTCGGAGCTGGAAACCCTGGATGGCGTCGATGTCGTCAACATTTCGGATCGCACCTTTCTGCTGCACCTTGGGGGCAAACTGAAGGTCGAGAGCAAGTCGCCCCTCCGCACCCGCGATCAGCTTTCAATGGCATACACGCCTGGGGTCGCCCGCGTGTGTGAGTCGATCCACGCGTCCCCCGAAGATGCCCATCGGCTCACGATCAAGAGCAACACGGTCGCGGTTGTCTCCGATGGCACGGCCGCGCTCGGACTGGGTGACGTTGGGCCGGAGGCCGCAATTCCGGTGATGGAGGGAAAGGCCCAGCTCTTAAAAGAGTTTGCGGGCGTGAACGGATTTCCGATCTGCCTCAACACGACCGACGTTGATGAAATAGTGGACACCGTCCGTCGCATCGCGCCGGTCTTCGGGGGAATCAACCTGGAAGACATTTCCGCGCCGCGTTGCTTTGCCGTGGAAGAGCGGCTGGAGGAAGAGCTCGACATTCCCGTCTTTCACGACGATCAGCACGGCACGGCGGTCGTAACGGCCGCCGCCCTTCTCAATGCCCTGCAGATCGTGGAAAAAGACCTCGGTGAGATCAAGGTGGTGACGGTCGGCATCGGGGCGGCGGGCACTGCGGTCACCAAGATGCTCCTGCAAATGGGCGTTGAGGAGATTGTCGGCGTCGACAGCCAGGGCCCGGTTACGCCCGACCGGGACAATCTGACCGATGTGAAGGCCAAGTACGCGAAAATGACGACCCCGTCGACCTCGGGGGACACCCTGTCTGAGGTCGTGGCGGGCGCCGACGTCTTCATTGGTCTGAGTGTCCCGGACCTCCTTGACGTGGACGACTTGAAGCGCATGGCCCGCGACCCAATCGTGTTTGCGATGGCCAATCCACGCCCGGAAATCATGCCGGAAGTGGCCTATCCCCACGTGTCGGTGATGGCAACCGGCCGGAGCGATTATCCGAATCAAATCAACAATGTGCTCTGCTTCCCCGGGCTGTTCAAGGGCGTGCTGGATTGCCGGGCGACCGATATCACGGGAGAGATGAAAATTGCGGCGGCCGAAGCGATTGCCGACACGATTGACGAGCGGAGCCTGACCCCGGACTACGTGGTCCCGAGCGTGTTCGATGAGAACGTGGTGGCGCAGGTCTCCAGGGCGGTGTCACAGACGGCCCGAGAGCAGGGGCTGGCCCGGAAGCGCACGTAAGCCTTCGTCGATGGACCGAAGGCCACATTGGCAACGTCGTGGTCGAACAACGACCCTGTCGATATGTCTGCGCATCGTGGGGCACATCCAGAAGGCCCGGGCCAGTTCGGCCTCGCCGGAGTCCTCGAGCCTCAGCCGAACGAGGCTCGGCCTGTTGCGACGAAATCCGAGACAGGGCGCGTACCGCACTGACCAGCAGCCACAGCTCCCTACAGCGGCTCGCGGGGCCCCTTCAGACACTGAGCCCAGTGCGGGTGACGTGACAGCTCGACCGCTCGGGTTCAACCGTCGGTCGCCTGAAGGGCCGACTCGCCGACATGTCTGCGAGGCACACATCGTAGACTTCTGCCCGGATGGGGCGCCCCCGGTGGCCTTCTCCGGAGTTGTGTGGGGGAGCGAGATCGAGTCCAGGACTGATCCGAATATCCACAGTTGTTTTCTCATTTGACCTCCCGACGTGTCCCGATGGCGACTGTCATCACGTATCTTCTCGTTTCCAACCCCAGTGATCCTGAAGCCATCCGCTCGCACTCGGTCATCGACGAGCATGGATTTGAGCCGCGGCCGATCGAAGAGACGGACGAGGACGAGGCCCTCCCGGCCCTCAAGTTTGCGGTGGCGAGCGCACTGGAGGATCATCCCAAGTTAGAGGCTCCTTGCCGAGAGCTCTCGGCAGCGTTTCCGGGCGCGACAGTTACATACTGTAAAGTAGAAGAACGATTTGATCACGTTGAGCACCTTCGATCCGTCGTTTTTATCGACGGAAAACGAGCAGGAAATATCGAGCATGGATACATGTTTAATGTTGGCGCGTGAGCCTGGACCCAGGGCAATATCCATCCGGGTTCGGACCACTGATGCGTAGGATGAAGTGCGTTTGGATTCGAATTGGTGGGTGTAGACATTAAATGAAGCCAAGGAAAAGAGGGGAACCTTGCCTTTCATTCTAAATTCCGTGTCTATGCGAATCTTGGTAACGATTATACTTTGAATTATGGACACAGATTTTCAAATGGAAGTCATGGATCAGCAAGACGCTGAACGCGAACTCGGGGCGAGCGGGGGACGTGGCCGCACATCCGAGTACGAGCCCATCGCACAGAAGTGGAGCGAGGTGGGTGACGACGAGGCGATTGTTCTGTCGGACCTTGAGCAGAACGACATCCAAAACCTCCGCAACCTCCTGTACCGCCGCTTCGGCAAGGAAAATGTCATTGTGCGGTCGGCACAGCAGGAAGACGAGAGCTACAAGGCCGTCGTTCGGGCCCGAGAAGCTGATGAGTATCTCCGAAACGACGAGTAGGGGAGAAAGAAGTGTCGCTTGGACCGACACGCCTTCGGGACCCAAAGAAAAACGGGTGGCGATGAAGACATCGCCACCCGGACTGCAGGGGGAAGTGGTTCGACAAAGAGCAGGAGCTAGTCCTCCACCGAGTCCATCTGGGCCTTTTGTAGCTGACCGGAGTAATCTACGTAAAGGGTTTTGTGCTCGGTCCAGAACTCGAAGGCCGCGTAGCCGCCATCCCGCTGTCCGTTTCCGGTGCCCTTGGTGCCCCCGAACGGCATGTGCGCCTCTGCCCCAATCGTGGGCCCGTTGACGTATGTGATGCCTGCGTCGAGGTCGCGCATTGCCCGAAAGCTTCTGTTCACGTCTTGGGTGTCGATCGTGGAGGCGAGGCCGTTCTTCGTGTCGTTGGCGCCCGCCACGGCCTCG
>NZ_JAZKRW010000016.1:0-37549 GCF_036626415.1 Salinibacter sp. | reverse complement strand
CCTCTTTCACCCCCGCGGTGGGGGCCTTCGGGCCGCCTACTGCTCCACCCCCTCGGGGTACCTGGCCCCCCGGGGATAAGAGCCAAGCACCTGCAGGTCCAGCGTGATTTCTCGGAGGTGATCCAAAGCGCGCGCCACCGCCTCGTCCGCCACATCGCCGTGCACGTCCAGGTAGAATCGATAGCGGCCCGGATGCCCCACCAGAGGCCGACTTTCAATCTTGGCCAGGTCCAGCTCGCGGAGCGCAAAGACGGCAAGGCTCTTGAAAAGGGCCCCGGGCACATTGTCCTGCAACACGAACGTCACCGACGTCTTCGTCTCGCCCTCCCCCATCGGGGCCGCACCCGTGTCCTCCGGGGCGAGGACAAGAAAGCGGGTAAAGTTCTGCTCGTTGTCCTGAAGTCCCTCGGCGAGCACCGCCAGGCCGTACCGCTCGGCGGCCCGCCGGGACGCCACCGCCGCCGTCGTTGGGTCTCCCGCCTCCGCCACGGCCCGGGCCGCCCCGGCCGTGTCCGGCGTGGCCTCCGGCGTCGCGCCCGGAACGTGGGCACGGAGCCAGTCGCGGCACTGGCCCAGCGCCTGCTGGTGAGACCGGACCACTTCAAGCTCGTCGACCGTCGCCCCCGCCGGCGCCATGAGGCAGTGATGGATGCGCAGCTGCAGCTCTCCAACGATCGTCACCGCGTGGGTGCGAAGGTGGTCGTAGTTGACGCGCACACTGCCGAACACGGCGTTTTCGATGGGCACCACCGCCCGGTCGACCGCGTGCCCTTCGACGGCCTCGAAAACATCCTCGAACGTGGCGGACGGCTGCAGTTCGGCGCCGTTGAAGACGCACCGGACGGCTTCTTCGCTGAAGGCACCGGGTTCTCCCTGGAAGGCAACGCGGGGGGGCATCGTCGTAGAGACGTGACTGCGAAAAGAGGGGAGACGTTGTCGAAAAATAAGCCGGCACTCCCACGCCTCCGTGAGGACGGCGTTCCCACCCCCCGCACAAAAAATGCCCGGCTGGACCCAGGGCCCAGCCGAGCATCATCATGTGCTGCTGTGACCTGTAAGCCGGCAGGGATGGGCCTCCAGGGCCCATGTGCCGGGCCACACAGGGACAGGCCACGCTACTGAATTTCGATCTGACGGCGCGTGCTCGTCTCCGTCTTCGGGACGTTGATGGTCAGCACGCCGTCGTCGTAGGCAGCCTCCACGCTGTCCGGGTCCACCGCGTCCGGCAGCGTGAACGTGCGGTGGAAGTTGCCGAAGGCGCGCTCAACGCGCACGTACTCTTCGCCTTCTTCCTGCCGTTCACTGGAGCGCTCACCGCTCACCGTGAGCGTATTGTTCTGGAGGTTGATCGTGATGTCCTCCTTCGTCATGCCGGGCACGTCGAGCCGAATGCGAAACGCATCGTCCGTCTCGGAGAGGTCCGTCCGGGGGGCCCAGACGGCCGACGTGTCGTCGTCACTGTCTCGACCAAAGAACTGGTCGAAGATGCTATCCACTTCACGCTGCAGGTCGCGGACCGTGCGGTTCGGAGTGCGGCGTGTGAGTTGCGTCATGGTTGATCACCTCTGTTCAGGTTGTGTTCGACAGTCTCGCGAACCGGTCAACCGGGGCGTCCACGACGCCCCGTCGCTCATCAATCCACCCACAGAAGACATCAAGACGTGTACCAGTCGGAGTGACGCCGCTTCCAACCGAAATTTCGGCAAGCCGCCCCTGCCGTCGTGACAGTCAACTGCAGATGTGACGGTCCTGCAACGCACTGTCTCTCTGCTACCGCGGGGCCACGTCAATCACGACGGGGAGGTGGTCGGACGCTGTCGGCGTGTCGTCTGCCCGAAGCCCGTGAGCCGAACGCACGTCCGCCGGCAGCGTCGGGGTATGCAGCACAAACTCGTGGACGACCTCCAGTACGCTGTCGGTAACGAACGCGTAGTCGAGCCGCCCCGGCGGAAACGAGCTGCCGGGCGCAATCCAGGTGGTGTGCAGGGGTGACGCCACCTGGCGCGGCTTGGTATCGAGCAGTGGCGACCCGTCCCAGTCCGGCGCCGCCGGCGATCCGTACCGGCCGGTGTTTACAATCTCCCCCGTGCGCAGTGTCTGTGGCTGTTGCGCCTCCCCAACAAAGTTCATGTCCCCGAGCACCACGATCGGGGTCTCCGGGGGCACGTCAAAGGGCCCCTCTCCCTGTTTTACGTCCCGCAGGAACGCGACAACCCCGTCCACGACGCGCTGTCGCTGCGCGTTGCGGGAAGGCTCGCCGTCGTCGGGGCCGTAGTTGCAGCAGGGCGGGTGCATGTTGACCACAAGCAGATCGGTCCCCAACGCACCATCCGCATCCAGCAGAAAGGCACCGCTCACATTGTCCTCGTACCCCGGAATGGCGTGCGTGTCGAGGATGGGGTAGCGGCTACCAAGGACAAGATCCTGCCCTTTCTTGGCCCACGCCCACCCGCCCGGTAGTCCGAGCGCCTCTTCGGCGACTGTCGCCACCTGGTCAGCAGTCTGGTCGTACACCTCCTGAAATGCGATCACCCCCGGATCGGTCGCGTCGAAAATGCGCCGAAAGCTCGGCTGGCGATCGTCCAAAAAGATCGCGCTCCGCCCGCGGTCAAAGTCGTTGACGGAATTGTACGAAAGCATCCGCAGGGCCGAGGCGTTCGGTGTGCCGAGGGACGGCGTGTCCAGTGGCGTGTCGGCGTCCGAAAGCACGTACCCGAGCCCCCCGTCGGCGTCCGGCAACCGGTCCCCGTCGTTCGACAGCCCCACCCGAAGACTGTCCCCCTCAAAGAGCGCCCCCTCGTCGGTGGGGACGGCCGACCGGTCGAAGGCAACCTCGAACGTCGTGGACGTGACCGTAGGCAATGACGTAAACCCAAGGTCCGCGTGCGTCACCTCCTTGGACCCGCCGTTGCGAACCACCTGCCCGGACCGCTCGCCAAACGTCCAGGCGAGCTCCGCCCCCAGCCCTAGGGCTTGCTGTCCCGTCTCGGGATTGTTGTCGGTATCGAGGTACAGTGTCAGCGCGTTTCCTTCCTGCAGGTTGAGGGGCTCCCCAAGTTCGAATCGCAGGAAGAGGTACTCCGCATCGTGAGCAATCCACACGCGCTCGAGGTCCACGCCTCTGCCGTCGTCCGGGGAGTCAACATGCCGAGCCGCGATGTCCTCCCAGTCGTCCATGCTCTCATCCACGTAAATGCGTGCCGGATGCGAGGCGTACCCGTCGACGGGGCCTCGCGTCGTGGGCGCGTCCTCCGGCGGCTGCTCGGGGTCGCCTTCGTCGGTGGTGCCGTTCAGGCCCCCGCATCCTCCGATCACGACAAGCACCGACAGGGCCAAAGAGAGAAGGAGACGCCGAGACATAACCTGTAGAGACCATTTGGAAGAACCACGCGAGGGAGACTGTCGCTATATTGTGTGTGCTCAGCGATGTTCGGACACGGCAGGCCCGCAGAATTGCAACTGCCTCAATCATCACGCTTTTCAACCCGTCGTCACGCAAAAGATGCAAACCATTTGGCTCGCCCGGCACGGCAACCGGCAGGATTTTGCCGATCCGGACTGGGCCACGACCGCCGACCGTCCCCACGACCCCGGGCTCTCCCCCGACGGCGTCGAGCAGGCCAAACAACTGGGGCGTCGCGTCGAGCGCCTTGGCGTCGACCGGATCGTCTCGTCTCCGTACCTGCGCGCCGTGCAGACGGCCCATCATGTCGCCGCGACCACCGGTCATCGCGTTGTTTTGGAGCCGGGACTGGGCGAGTGGCTCAACGACGACTGGTTCGACGACGTCCCGAACATCCGCACGTCTACGGCGCTTGCCGATCGTTTCCCGTCGGTCCGGCCACCGTCAGGGGCTCCCTGCCGCCGGCCCACCTACCCGGAGTCGCGGCACGAAGCCCTGGCCCGCCTCGGGGCCACGGGGGCGTGCCTCGCCGAGCAGTACCCCGACGACGCAACGCTGCTCCTCGTGGGCCACGGGATTACGGTGCAGGGCGTCCTGCACGGCCTTGTGGGCGCAGGCGTGCCCGACCCCGGGTGTCCGCTCGCCAGCCTTACGAAGGTGGAGCGACGAGACGGAGGCTGGAGCATTTTTCGGCGGAACGACACGACGCACCTCGAAAATGGCAGCCGCGCTCCCGACCGGCTTGCCTGACCCGTCGCGGAGCGTCGCCTGCGCACCGTCCCTGCGGCTTCCCTCGAACACGGCTGCCCATCAGGGGGCCCCGGACAGCGCAATCCGCGTCCAGAGATCCAGGGTGGGCCGTTCGGGGGCCGGGGCCGAGGGCTGCTGGTTCTGCCGTCGTTGCCGTCCTCGTTGTCGTCCCCGCGGGGAACGACGCCCTCCCCCTCGTCCCGTCACCGAAGGGACGCCCCGGGAGGAGGGGGTCACAAGGTCGGTGTCGTCCGGGTCGGGGACTTGGAGCCCAACCGCGACGGTTCGCCCCAGCCGTTCCTGCAGGCCATGCTCCCAGCGATCTCCCGTCGCCGCCGCTCGGGACGACGAAATCGGCACGGCCAACTCGTAGATGAGCGACCCCGTGTCGAGCGTCGCCTGTGCTTTCAGGGCCGACGACAGCCCCGCAGGCATCCGGTAGCGGACCGTGTCGTTCCGGATGACCGCGAGGTCCGACGGGAATAGGTCGTCGAGGGACGACGCCTCCCGCGGTGCGCCCCCGCTCTGTTCCGCGCTGGCCCGCTCGGCCCGACGCCCGAGCGGGTACCGGACCCCGTACGTGTGCCGCTCCTCGCCCGCCGGGTCGACCCACACGATGAGCCCGTTCTCGGCCACCGACCGGATGAGATCGCGGTCCGGGATCACGATGGCCAGGTATAGAAGACTGTCGGTCGGCGCGGCGCTCATAGAGACGGAGCGGTCGTCCACCCGAGTAAGGGCCCCGCCCCACTCCGAAAGGGCCCCGTCCACCGTCGGGGCGCTCGCCAGCGCGTCCGGCTGCAGTGTGGGCGGGCCGCTGCACGCCCCCAGGAAGAAACCGACGAGAATCGTCAGGACGAGGGCAAACCAGACTCTAGACATAGACGAATGCTCTCGATGATAACAGTGTAGCGTTCCGTCTTCAGCGGCGCACAGCGCCGTCCCCGCACGACACGTACGCGGCCCACACCCTGACGACCATTCTACAGGAGCCTGGGGGACGGGTCACGTGGGTCTTCGGAACGGAGCTGAGCGGGTCTTCTCTCCCGAAGTGACCCACTGGCGCCCCAGAATCACAGCCACGCTTCCGACGCGTTCCTTGGAGCAGAGCGGTCCGTCCACGAATGATCGCCGCCCCTGTAACAAGCCGCCGGAACGAATCGTTATATTGGTGTACGGGCAAATATAAATCGCACCCCTGGCGCTTACCCGCTCACAGCCCTCGATCCTGCCATGCAGCGCTCTCGGACCTGGTTCTGGCTCGTGCTTCTTCTCTGTTCCGTTCCCTGTGCCGTCGCCCAGTCCACGACCGGCCCTCCGTCCGCGTCCAGCCCCGCCCCGTCCGACAGTTCGGCCTCCGGACCCACCGCCGACGCTCCGGCGGCCGAGACCCCTTGGGATCGAGCGGAGACGTACGTGGAGGACCACGGGGAGGAGTACGTTGGGCTCGCCACGAACCCGGCACGGCCGTTTGGAAACGAATCCGCCGTATACCGCGCAGCGCCCCCGCTCCGCTACAACCGTGTCGAGGGGCTTGTGCTCGGCCTACGCCGCGCCCCCCTCTCGCTCCGCGACCCCGACGACACGGCGCGCATCTACGGCCAGCTCGGCTACGCCTTCGCGCTTCGGGACGTCCGCTACACGATCGGCGTCGAGTCGAAACTGATCCGCGACGAAGAGACCGGCCTGAAGCTCGGGGTGTCCTACGAGAAGCAGACCCTGACGCCCGACCGCTGGAAGACATCGTACGCGGAGAATTCGCTCGGCGGCCTCGGCCTCGGATACGACTTCTTTGACTACTACGAGGGCGAAGGGCTCTCCGTCTACGCGGTCCAGGCCCTCCCCTCCACGTTCCGCCTGACCGCTGGCGTTCGCTTCGAAGAACACCGGCCGGTCTCCCGGAATACCGGCTGGTCCCTCTTCGAGGCCGCCTCGTTCCGCCCGAACCCCACGGCCGAGGCGGGCCGCCTGCACGCCGGAACGGTGAGTCTCGAGGGGGGACACGTTGAGGACCGCGACGACCTCCCTACCGGCGCCGCCTTCCGGACGACGGCCACGATCGGGACCGCCTTCGGCGGCGACCTCCGCGCCAACCGCTACGAGGTGGACGGGCGCGCCTTCCTCCCCCTCTCGGACGACACGCGCCTCGGGCTTCGGCTTCGCGGCGGATACGCCACGAGCGACGCCCCGCCCCAGCAACAGTTTGCGCTCGGCGGCATCGGGTCCGTTCGGAGCTACGACCAGAACGCCCTCCGGGGCACACGCATGCTGCTCGGCAACGCCGAGTACATCATCGACGGCGCCACACTGGACGACAACTTCCTCGACGATCTCTTCCTCGTGGGGCTGTTCGACGCGGGATGGGTCGGCGGTCCGGTCTCCCGGTTCCGGGTGGGGGACGTGCTCCCGTCCGCCGGATTCGGAATCGGGCTCGACGACCGCGAAGTGCGCCTGGACGTCGCCTGGCCCCTCCGCACCGTGCCCGCCACTGGCTCCCGCCCGTCAGTCTGGCTCCGCATCAGCCCGAACTTCTAGGCGTCGCCTTCTTCACCATTGGCCTCCAGGGGTCGAACACAAGCCCTCGCGGCCCGCGGGCCTGTCTATTCGGTCCCCGTAGAGCCGAAGCCACCGCCGCCGCGCACCGTCTCTTCGAGCGTCTCTCGGGGGACCCAGTCCACCCGGGCGTGCCGGGCCACCACGAGCTGTGCGATCCGCATTCCGCGCTCGACCACGAAGGGCTCGGCGCCGTGGTTGATGAGCAGCACCTTCACCTCGCCCCGGTAGTCGGCGTCGATGGTCCCGGGACTGTTGAGGACGGTCACCCCGTGGTCGTGGGCCAGTCCACTCCGCGGTCGCACCTGGCCCTCGTGCCCCTCCGGCAGCGCAATCTGCAGGCCCGTGTCCACGAGGGTCCGGGCGCCCGGCTCCAGGGACGTCGGGGCGTCGGCCGGGACGGCCGCCCGCAGGTCCATGCCCGCACTCGCGGACGTCTCGTAGCTCGGCAGGTCGAGCCCCTCGGCGTGGGGCAGGCGCGTAATGGAAACGTCGATCATCGAAGCGGTCGGAGGTGGGCAGAAGAGAAAAGAATAGAGCCGAGATCGCGGGTCGGTCCGTCACTCCACGTCGCCCATGAGCCGCTTCACGGGCGGTGCGGCGAGCAGGGCAACCAGGCCCCCACCGCCCACGATCAGGGCCACGGTCATGAAGAGCCCGGAGGGGTCGAGGGCTTCCAACTGCCCAGCAATGAGCCCGGCGAACAGGTTGCCCAGGGCCGTTGAGACGAACCAGACGCCCATCATCTGCCCCACGCGGTGTTCCGGCGCGAGCTTCGTCATCGACGACAGGCCGACCGGCGAGAGGGCCAGCTCGCCGCAGGTATGCAGGAAGTACGTAACGACGAGCCAGTGGGCCCCCACCGGATTGTCGGCGGTCGCCTGCGCCGCGCCCCACGCAATGACAAAGAAGCCGGCGGCCAAACCGAGAAGCCCGATCCCAAACTTGACGGGAATCGAGGGGTTCGCGTCGCGGTTCGCCAGCCACGTCCAGAGCGACCCGAAGACGGGGGCGAGAAGGACAATGAACGTCGGGTTGATGTTCTGCAGCATGCTGGCCGGCACGGTCCACCCCCCCGCAATCTGGTACGCCACATAGCCCAAGAAGCCAACCACGAGGGCCCCGAGCAGGCTTACCCCCGCCTGCCCCACCCACCAGAGGTCTTCCCGTTGCGACATGCGATAGCCCACGTACGCCGCCGGCAGTCCGATCAGGACGATGGCCGCCACCAGGGCTGAGGACTGCGAAAGCACAAACGGCCCAAAGTCGCGCGCCGTGAGGTCCCGGGCAAACAGGTTGAGCGAGGATCCGGCCTGCTCGAAGCCGGACCAGAAGAGGGCCGACAGGAGAAACAGCCAGTAGATGACGAGGTAGCGCCGTCGCTTCAGCGACACGTCGTACTGTGGCGCCACGAGGCGGGCAATGCTCACCAGCACAAAGAACAGCACCGTTGCGCCCACCCCGATCTGGGAGGCCAGGGTCGCCCCGTCCACAAACTGCCCCGCCGCGAGACTGGCCACCACGAAAAAGGCCGTCATCGCCCCCACGCCGGTCCACTCGAGCGTGAGGTAGGCAAAGAAGAGGAGCGTCACGAGAATGATGCCCACCCCGACCGCCTCGGCCACCTGGGTCAGCGTGACGGCAATGGCCCCGGACGTGGCCAGAAACCCGAAGGCCACGATGAGGGCCGTCACGAGCGCCGTGAGGAGGTAGAAGTTGCGGCTCTTCCGCTGCACGGCCTCCTCATCGTCGGCCTCGAGCAGCCCGGCGTCCCCAAGATTGGGCGCCCCGAGCTTGTAGGAGATGAGGCCCCCCAGCATGCCGAAGCCCGCCAGCGAGAAGCCCCAGTGCCAACTGTAGCCTTCGCCGAGCCACCCGCAGAGCGTGGGCCCCAGGATGGCCCCGAAGTTGATCCCCATGTAGAAGACCGAAAAGCCCGCGTCGCGCCGGGCCCCGCCCTCCGGGTAGAGGTCGCCCACCATCGTGCTGATGTTGGGCTTCAGGAGCCCCGTTCCCACCACGATGAGGAAGAGTCCGAGGTAAAAGGACGACACGTCCGGCAGCCCGACCGCCGGCAGGGCCAGGCTGAAGTGGCCGGCGGCAATGATGCACCCGCCGACGAAGACCGACCGCCGCTGCCCCCAGATGTTGTCCGCCACCCATCCGCCGGGCAGGGCCAGCAGATAGACAAACGCCGTGTACAGCCCGTACACCGCCGTCGCCTTCTCGGTGCCGAAGCCGAGCCCCGGGTTCGTCGCCGCGGCCCCGGCCGGGGCCGTCATGAACAGGACGAGGAGCGCCCGCAGTCCGTAGTAGCTAAACCGCTCCCAGAGCTCGGTGAAGAACAGCGTGGCGAGCCCCCGTGGATGCCCAAAGAAATCTTGCCGCTCCGCCACGGCCTCTCCCCCTGCCGGCGTTCGGGCACCACCATTCTGCATCGACTCGTCGGACGCGGGACCGCTTGCTGCCATCGGGGGCCTGGAAATCAGTAGGAAAGACGCTTCGGGCGTGGGGAGCGTCGTTCGGGGGGACCGTTACAGAATCCTCATGAACGCTGGGAATATAGCGGACACCCGTTGCTCTGTCTAATTCTGTATCTAAATTCACGGTGAGGACGAACCGGGGATGGACTCTGCCGTTCGGGCTGATAGATTTAGTCTGCTACCCTTCTTTGCTCCTCGCATCCGAACATCCGTGTCCACCATGGAACGCCCTTCCCGCGCCGAGCTCATCTCGGAGGACACCCATTCTCCACGCACGCACACCTGCGGCGACCTCCGTGCCAAGGACGAGGACGAGGCGGTTGTGCTCAAGGGATGGGTCGACACGCGGCGCGACCACGGCGGCCTCGTGTTCGTGGACCTGCGCGACCGCTACGGCCTGACGCAGGTCGTCTTTTCGCCCCAGGACAACCAGACGGCGTACGAGGCGGCCGGCCAACTGCGCCGGGAAGACGTGATCAGCGTAAAGGGCACGGTACGCCCCCGGGGCGAGGAGGCCGTGAACCCGGACCTCCCGACCGGGGCCATTGAGGTCAGCGCCGACGACCTGGCGGTGCTCAACACCTCCGAGACGCCGCCCTTCGTCGTGAGCGCCCACGAGGAGCGGCAGATGAACACGAACGAGGACCTGCGCCTGGCGCACCGCTACCTGGACCTCCGCCGGCCGGCCCTGCAGGAAAACATTGAGCTCCGACACCGGCTCTACCAGACGACCCACCGGTACTTCGACGCCCACGACTTCCTGGAGGTGGAGACCCCGGTGCTCATGAAATCCACCCCGGAGGGCGCGCGCGACTTTCTCGTGCCCAGCCGCCTGCACCCGGGCCGCTTCTACGCCCTCCCCCAGTCGCCACAGACCTACAAGCAGCTGCTCATGGTCGGCGGGCTCGACCGCTACGTCCAGATCGTGAAGTGCTTCCGCGACGAGGACCTGCGGGCCGACCGGCAGCCCGAGTTCACGCAGATCGACGTGGAGATGACGTTCGCCACCGAGGAGCAGGTCTACGAGCTCACGGAGGGACTCATGGCCGACCTCTGGGAGACCCTGGAGGACACGACGCTGGAGACGCCCTTCCCCCGCATGACCTACGACGAGGCGCTGCGCACCTACGGCACCGACAAGCCGGACACCCGCTTCGGCCTGGAGTTGCACGACGTGAGCGAGTGCTTCGAGGGAAGTGGCTTCCGCGTGTTCGAGTCGATCGTGGACGATGGGGGGCGCATCGTGGCAATTCGGGTGCCGGGCGAGGGCGACCGGGGCCGCGCCGCGATGGACCGGCTGGAGGACTACGTGACCGACGAGATCGGCGCCGCCGGGCTCATCTACTTCCAGCTGCCGTCCGACGGCTCCGGCCTCGAACAGAACCTGAGCGGCGACGCCCTGCCCCACGAGTACGGGCGGGCCGCCGCCGAGCAGGTGGGCGCCGAGGCGGGCGACCTGATTCTGACCCTGGCCGGCACCCCGCCGACCGTGTACGAGCAGGCCGGCGACCTGCGCCTCCACCTGGGCGAGGAGCTCGGCCTGCGCCCCCCCGCCGACGAGGGCGAGGACGCCTTCCTCTGGGTCACCGACTTTCCCCTGATGGAGTATGACGACGAGGCCGGGCGCCCCGTCTCCATGCACCATCCCTTCACGGCCCCGCACCCCGACGACCTGGACATGCTCAACGAGGACCCGACGCAGGTGCAGGCGCGGGCCTACGACCTCGTGCTCAACGGCAACGAGATCGGCGGCGGCTCCATCCGCATCCACAACCACGAGACGCAGATGCGGGTCTTCGACGTGCTCGGGATCGACGAGGAGGAGGCGCAGGACCGCTTCGGGTTCCTGCTCGACGCCCTCCGCTACGGGGCCCCGCCACACGGCGGCATCGCCCTGGGGCTCGACCGCCTCGTGATGCTGCTGGCCGGCGCCGACTCGCTCCGCGACGTGATCGCCTTTCCCAAGACGCAGAGCGGCAAGGAGCCAATGGTGGAGTCGCCGGACTGGGTCGACCCCGAGCAGCTGGAGACCCTCTCCCTCCGCCTCGACCTGCCGCCCGAGGTGGAGCCGCCCGCCCGGATCGCCCGCCGCAAGCGCCTGGCGTCGTAGGCCTGCTGTCCCATGCCCGAGTCGCTGTACCCGCCCCTGGACTGTCAGGCCCTCCGCCCGGCGGCCCGTGAGCACCTCGACTGGCCGACGTGGGCGCGGTGCATCGAAGCAAACGGCCTCACGATCGAGCGGCCCCGCGCGACGGCCCACCCCGAGTACCCGTCCGTCGTCTATCCGCTCGACTACGGCTACGTGAACGGCACGCGGGGCGGCGACGGAGACGCGCTCGACGTGTTCGTGGGCCAGAACACGACCGGGCTCGTGGGAGCCCTCCTGACGACCGACCACCGGCAGCGGGACCGGGAGGCCAAGCTCCTTTACGACTGCACGCCCGCCGAGGTCTACACGGCCCACGGCTTCATCAACTACGACCGGACCCTGCTGGAGGGCGTGCTGGTGCTGCGCCGAGACATGTCAACACTCTGGGCCGAAGCATCCTGAGCGCGTGGGTCTCCGATCGCTCCGTCGGCCCCCGAAAGGGCGGCTATCCTTCTCGGACCTCGACCCGGGCCCCCACCCGCGCGGCAAGCGCCTGTAATTGGCGAGGCGTGACGGCAATGTAGATCGTGTCGGTGCCGGTGCACTCCGGGTGCGCGTCGGAGCGAATGCGGTTCGTCGAGTGGCCGGCGTGGTCCGTGCCGCGGTGTCCATTGACCACCATGAGCGTCTCGACGGCGTCCTCCCCGTCCACGGCCCGAATGACCTCGGCGCGGGAGGCCTGGAGGGCCCGCGAGTAGACGTAGGCCGAGCCGCAGATGATGCCCCCGAATCGCTTCAGGCGACTTGACGGGCCCGACGAAGAGTCTCTAGAGCCATTTTGGGATTCGTATTGCATTCTGCCTCGTCGTCGCTGTGCTCGGTCGTTCCGATCGGTAGCAGACGGGGCCGGCGCGACAGTCGTTCCCGTTCTTTCCCCTGGTCGAACCGCCCCTTCTCCCCACATTCCGCGTCCTAAAACGCCAGAAGCTCCTCCACCTTCGGTCGCAGCCGGGCCTCCGCAGAAAAAATCTCCTCCTCCAGCGGCTTGGCGTTGGGCACCGGCAGGTCCTCGGCGGCCACCCGCGTGATGGGCGCGTCGAGCAGCTCAAACCCAACCTCGCCCAGCTCCGCCGCCACCTCGGCCCCGAAGCCGGCCGTCCGGCTCGCCTCGTGGAGCACCAGGAGGCGGTTCGTTTTGTCCAGCGACGCGCGGACCGTCTCGCGGTCCCAGGGCACGAGCGTGCGCAGGTCCACCACCTCCAGCTCCACCCCGTTCGCGGCGGCCTGGTGCTCCGCCTCCTCCAGCGCCCAGTGCACACCCACGCCGTAGGTGACAATCGTGGCGTCGCTCCCCTTGCGCGCCAGGCGGGCCTCCCCGAACGGCAGCGTGTAGTCCGCCGTCGGCACCTCGCCGCGGACGGACCGGTAGAGCTTCTTGTGCTCGAAGAAGAGCACCGGATTGGGGTCGGCGAGGGCGGTGCGGAGGAGCCCCTTCGCGTCGCGGGGCGTGGCGGGGATCACCACCTTGAGGCCGGGCACGTGGGCGAACCAGGCCTCCCGCGACTGCGAGTGGAACGGCCCGGCCCCAATGCCGCCGCCGAAGGGCGCGCGAATCGTCACGTTGACCGGCTGCCCCCACCGGTAGTGCGTCGTGGCCAGGTTGTTGACGGTCTGGTTGAAGCCGCACGAGATGAAGTCGGCGTACTGCATCTCCACGACCGCCGGGCAGTCCTCGAGGGCCAGTCCCATTCCGGCCCCGAGGGCCCCGTCTTCAATGATCGGCGTGTTGCGGACCCGCTCGTGACCGAACTCCTCGACGAAGCCGTCGGTGACCTTGAAGGCCCCGCCGTATTCGGCAATGTCCTGGCCCATCAGGATTACGTCCTCGTCGGCCTGCATTGCGTCCCAGAGGCCGTCCTGGAGGGCGTCAATGAAGCGCGTTTCTTCGGTCTCCGGATCGGGCGATGGGGGGGCCGGCTCAGGCGATGGGGCAAAAAGGGCGTCGCGCTCGGCCTCGGGGGTACTGGTGACCTCCGGGCGGTCGAGGGCCCACTCCGCCAGCTCGTCGACCGTAGACTCAAGTTCGGCCCGGATGCTCTCAGTCCGGTCGGTTCCGAGCAGTCCCTCCTCTCGCACCCGATCGGCAAAGCGATCGATCGGGTCCTTCTCGGTCCACTCTTCAATGAGTTCGTCCGGGACGTACGCGGTGCCGGAGGCCTCCTCGTGCCCCCGTACGCGGAACGTCTTCAGTTCCAGCAGCACCGGGCCCTCGCGCCGGGCGTGCGCTCGGGCCTCCTGGACGGCGTCGATGACGGCAAACACATCGTTGCCATCTACCACGTGTCCCGGCATGTCGTAGCCCGCCGCCGCGTCGGCAATGTCGTCGGGGGCCACCGCCTCGTCGGTGGGCGTCGAGAGGCCGTAGCCGTTATTCTCCACCAGGAAGAGGACCGGCAGGTCCCACACCGACGCCAGGTTGAGCGCTTCGTGGAAGTCGCCCTCGCGCGTGCCCCCATCGCCGCAGAACGCGCAGGCCACGCGCTCCTCCTCCCGGTACCGGAAGGCCTGCCCGAGCCCGCACGCCACGGGCAGCATGGCCGCCATGTGCGAGATCATCCCCACCAGGTTTTTCTTGGGCAGCCCAAAGTGGAAGGTGCGATCGCGGCCATTCGTGAAGCCCCCTTCCTTTCCCATCAGCTGACAGAAGAGGCGCTCCCGGTCCACGTCGCGGGTCGTCCACACGCCCAGGTTGCGGTGCATCGGCAGAATGTAGTCGCGCTCTTCCAGCGCCCAGGTGGTTCCGACGGCGATGGCCTCCTGCCCGTACCCGCTGAACCACTTCGCGATGCGCCCCTGCCGGATGAGCGTCAGCATCTTTTCTTCGACGATCCGGGGCTCCAGAAGCGCCCGGCAGAGCGCTTCGACATCAAGGTCCGAGACCGTTTCGGCGGGAGACTTCGGGGAGGACATGAGACTCGCATTTCGGGAAGAAAACTGACGACGGCCCCCGTGAAAAAGACAAGGGACGGATTGGAGGAGGCCTGCCGCTTGCCTCCCCCGCCCGCGTTGGTCCTACTCCAGCCGGAAGGTGAAGGTGATGACGCCGGTCTGGTTCTCTTGGGGCGCCCCCGGCGGCAACGCATTGAAACGCCACTGCTGCAGGGCGTCCATAACGGCGGCCTCCAGCTTGGGGCTGCCTTTCAGAAGCGGGACACGCCGCACGATGCGTCCCTCCGGGTTGACGGTAATCTGAACCCGGATGCGGGCGTTCACTTTCTCGGTGTACTGCGGGAGCGGGGCCCGATCGGGGTCCCGGTCCAGCCCTTCAATGTCGTAGGGCGCGGCGGCCTCCTCCTCCGTGCCCGATCCCGGGTCCCCCGACGCCTCCCCAGGCTCTTCGCTCGGCTCCTGCTGGTCGGCCTGCTGCTCCGTCTCGGGTTGGGCCTCGGCCTCCGGCACGGTCGTCTCCTCTTCCGTCGGCGGCACGGACTCTTCGCTCTGCTCCTCCTCCGGAAGGTTGACCGGCTCCGACTCGGGCTCCTCCGCCGTTTCCTCGGACTCAGTCTCTGGATCAGGCGCCTCTTCCTGCGGCTCGGGCGTAGTCGTCTCTTCGACCTGCTCCGTGGCGTCGACCGGCTGCCCAGGCGAGAACTCCCCAAACTCCACCTCGACGTAGCCAAGCTGGGCCGGGCGGGGGCGGGACGCCGTCAGGAAGGCAAACAGAAGGGCCAGCCCTCCGTGCAGGAGGACAGTACTGGTGAGCCCGATCCAGTCGCTGCGGGACATGGGACGCGCAAGGCTGTGGAAGCAGAAGGACGATCAGAGTCGCTAACGATGACATTGGACGGCCTTGGCCCGACAAAAGTTCGTCGCGTCGTCTTCTTCCCCCCGTTCCTGCACGTCGTCAATTCGTGCGGTCAAAGCGAGCCACACCGTCCCGCACGAAGCGGCCCTCGTCGGGGACGTACCGTCGTTCTTCGACCGAAAACACATCGGGCTCGACGGACACGACGTTGTAGAAGTTGACCGGCCCGGTCGGCTCGCGCCAGCGGTTGCTCGTGGCCGTGCCCGCACTGGCGACGACGATGCGTGGGGTGCCCGGAATAATTTCAAGGGGCTGGATGGCGGAGACGTGGAGGTGCCCACAAAGAATGAGATCAACCCCTACGTCCGCGGCAACGTCAAGCGTTTCTTGGGCCTGCCGGGCCACCGGGTGCGGACTGATGGGCCCGATGGCCGTGGGGTGGAGCTGGTGGTGCACCACCAGCACCTTGAAGCGATCCGCCGGGACAGCTCGGAAATACTTCGCAAGGGCCGCACGGTCGGCCGGTCCGATGCGTCCGCCCTTGATCGACGCGCCGTAGGCCGAGGTGAGCCCGAGCACGGCCACATCGTCCGCCTCAAAGGTGGGGGCGAGGTCGTCCGTAATAAACTGCCTGTACCGCCCCAGGGGCGTCCCGAGCCGCTTCAAAGGACGCCACCACGGGTAAACGTCGTGGTTGCCCGCCACGACGAGCGTCGGGGCCTTCAGGGCATCGAGCAGGTCGCGCGCCGCCTCGTACTCGGGTGCACGGGCGCGCTGCGTCAAGTCGCCGCTCACCGCGACGAGGTCGGGGGAGCCCTCATTGATTTCGTCCACCAGCGCCTCCACGATCCCGGGATGCGCGATGCGGCCGAAGTGAAGGTCCGAGATGTGAGCAATCGTCATGGCGCTGCACGTTGAAACGTCAATCGCTCAACGTTCTCACGCTCAACGCTACAGCAGCAGGTTCATCGGCTCTTCCAGATAAGACTTCACGGTGTCGAGGAAACGAGCCCCCTTGGCCCCGTCCACCACGCGGTGGTCGCAGGAGAGCGTGACCTTCATGCGCGTGCCGGGCACCACCTCGCCGTCCTCCACGACGGGCGTGTCGCGAATTTCGCCGATGGCCAGGATGGCCGAGTTGGGCGGGTTGATGATGGCCGTGAACTCCTCGATGCCAAACATGCCGAGGTTGCTGGTGGTGAAGGTCGCCCCCTCGAACTCCTCCGGCTCCAGGTCGCGATCGCGGGCCCGCTCGGCGAGCGCCCGCGTCTCTCGCGCAATTTGGGAGAGCCCCTTCTGGTCCGCGTTGCGCACGACCGGCGTGATGAGGCCCTCGTCGATGGCGACGGCAATGCCGACGTGCACCCGGTTGTGCTTGTGGATCTCGCCCTCATCGGGCCGGTAGGCGGCGTTGACGTACGGGTGATCGTGCAGCGAGAGGGCGCACGCCTTCGTAATGAGGTCGTTGAAGGAAATCTTCGCGCGGTCCTGCTCCTCCGCCAGCTCGTTGAGGTCCTCGCGAACCTCCATCGCCTTCTCTACGTCGATGTCGACCGTGAGGTAGTAGTGCGGGGCCGAGTACTTGCTCTCCGCCAGGCGCCGGGCAATGGTCTTGCGCATCTGCGAGATGTCCTCGGACTCGTACGCGGCCTCCGCGTCCGGCATCGCGTAGGACGGCTCCTCCGAGACGGAGGGCTCGGGCTGCGGGGCTGAATCCGGCTCGGGGGTGGGCGCAGGGGTCGGTTCAGGCTCAGGTGCCGACTCCGGCGCGGCCTCCTGTTCTTTGATGTAGGTCTCCACGTCCTGGCGCACGATGCGGCCCTCGGGCCCCGACCCCTCGACCTGCGCCAGCTCTACGCCATGCTCCTGCGCGATGCGGCGGGCCAGCGGGGACGCCTTGATGCGACGCCCCTCCGCGTCGGTGCCGGCGGGGACCGGGTCTGGGGTGCGGTCCGACAGCTGCCCATCGCCGCTTGGCTCCGGCGCCGGGTCGGGCTCCACCTCCGGTTCGGCCTCGGGACCCGTGTCGGCCGGCTCCGCCTCAGACTCGCTCTCCGGTTCGGGCTCCGATTCGGGCTCGGGCTCTGCCTCGGGGGCCGCCGCGCCGTCGCCACCGGCCTCTCCCACGAGGTCGGAGATGTCTTCTCCCGCCTCCCCGATTACGGCAATCAGCTCCCCGATGGGCACAGCGTCGCCCTCCCCGATCACCTGCTTGAGCAACACGCCCTCGTCGAAGGCCTCCAGGTCCATCGTGGCCTTGTCGGTCTCCACCTGTGCGAGCACGTCGCCCGCCGAGACCTCGTCGCCCTCGTCGACGAGCCAGGCGGAGAGCACCCCCTCCTCCATGGTGTCGCTCAGCTTGGGCATTTCAATCGGAACCGCCATAAATCAGTGTCGATTTTCGGGTTGCGAATGTCGAATGTGGGTTGACCGGAGTGTCGAACGTCCAATTCGAAATTCGACACTCGCAATTCGTCATTGAGCGTACAGGACGCGGAGGCACTTGTCGACCGTCTCGTCGACGCCCGGCATGTACTCGTCCATGAGGTTGGGCGCGTAGGGGGCCGGGGTGTCCGGGGCCGTCACGCGCAGGATGGGCGCGTCGAGGTAGTCGAACGCGCGGTCCTGCACCTGATGCGTGATTTCCGATGCCACGCTGGAGAAGGGGGTGCTCTCGTCGATCACGACCAGCCGGTTGGTCTTGACGACCGACTCTACGATCGTCTCGATGTCGAGCGGCTTGATGGTGCGCGGGTCGATCACCTCGGCCTCGTAGCCCTGCTCTGCGAGCGCCTCCGCGGCGTCCATCGCGACGTGGTAGCTCTTGCTGTGCGCCACGATCGTCACATCGTCGCCCTCGCGGGCCACGCGGGCCGATCCGATCGGAATCGTGTAGTCGCTCTCGTCGCTCACCTCCCGCTTCATGCCGTACATGAGCTCACTCTCGAGGAAGACGACCGGGTCGTCGTCCCGGATGGCCGTCTTGAGCAGTCCCTTGCCGTCGTCGGGCACGGACGGCGACACGACCTTGAGGCCGGGAATGTTGGAGTAGAGCGCCTCGGTCGAGTTCGAGTGCGTAGCGCCCAGCTGGCCGGCCGCTCCGTTGGGCCCGCGGAAGACAATGGGCATCTCAAACTGCCCCCCCGACATGTAGCGCATGTTGGGCGCGTTGTTGATGACCTGGTCGAAGGCGACGAACGAAAAGTTGAACGTCATGAACTCGACGATGGGGCGAAGTCCATTCATCGCCGCCCCAATGCCGAGCCCCGCAAACCCGAGCTCGCTGATGGGGGAGTCGATCACGCGGTCGTGCCCAAACTGATCGAGCATGCCCTTGCTCACCTTATAGGCGCCGTCATACTCGGCCACCTCTTCCCCGATGAGAAAAATGTCGTCGTCACGCTCCATCTCTTCGGTCATTGCTTCCCGGAGCGCCGTGCGGAATTCCAGCGTAGCCATATTCAGTTACGAGTTTCGAGGGGCGAATGTCGAATGGACGGAGGGGAAAGTGTCGAGCACGCAATTCGAGACTCGACACTCGAAAAATACCACTGTCAGGTGAGGAAGGGGTAGTCTTCTTGCGTGTAGATGTCATCGTAGATGGCCTCCTCGTCCGGGAAGGGCGCCTCGTTTGCCGTGTCGATGGCGTCTTTCACCCGCGTCTTCACCTCCTCGTCGATCGCCTCCATGTCGGCCTCGCTGGCCAGCCCCCGATCGAGGATGTAGTCCTGGAGGCGGTTGATCGCGTCCTGACTCTGGCGCTGGTCAAGCTCGCCCTCCCCTCGGTACTCGGCCGGGTCGGTGATGGAGTGGCCCTGATAGCGATAGGTGCGCACCTCCAGAAGCGACGGCTGGTCGTTGCGGGCGTAGGTCTCCACGTGGTCCTGCACGGCCTTGTTGACGCTGAACACGTCCATGCCGCTGGCCAGGGACGCGGGGAAGTCGAAGTTGTAGCCATGCTTGAAAAGGTCGGGCTTGCTGAAGGCGCGGTCCACCGCCGTCCCCATGGCGTACTGGTTGTTCTCGCAGACGAAGACGATGGGCAGTTCGTAGATGCCAGCCAGGTTGCAGGCCTCGCGGAACGCCCCCTGGTGCATCGCCCCGTCGCCGAAAAAGCAGAGACACACGTTGTCCTCATCCCGATACTTGTGCGCAAAGGCGAGGCCCGCGCCGAGCGGCAGGTGGGCCCCCACGATGGCGTGCCCCCCCATCATCTTCTTCTCCGCGTCGAAGAAGTGCATCGAGCCCCCCTTCCCCTTCGAACAGCCCGTCGCTTTCCCAAACAGTTCCGCCATGCCCTCCTCGGGCGTGATGCCCATCGCCAGCCCCATGCCGTGGTCGCGGTAGGCCGTGATGATCGAGTCGTCCCCAAGGTTGATCGCATTGACGCTGCCGGTGGAGACTGCCTCCTGCCCAATATAGAGGTGCAGGAATCCTGAGATCTTTTGCCGCTGATACATCTGACGGCATCGGTTCTCAAAGCGCCGCTGCAGCAGCATGTTGCGGAGCAGGTCGAGCACCTCATCGTCCGCAATGCCGAGTTCATCGTGCCCGTACGTGTCGGCGGGATAAGTGTCGTACGTGACCGTTTCTTCGAGGGGCCCTTCGGGAATGTCGATGGTCTGCCGGGTCGCCGCCCCCCCCACAGACTCGTCGGACTCCTCCTCGGAGAGCGGACTCGGGCGCTTCTCGGTGGTTGCGGCCTCGGGAGAAGTGCCGTTGGCCTTCCCCGCGTTCGCCGCGCCTGTGCTGGACTCTTCGAGGGCCTTCTGGATGTCTTTCGCGTAGGCCGGCCCGATGCCGGTCAGTTCTTCTAGCGACTCCACGTCCTGCAGGTCTGCGAGGCTCGTGACGCCGGCCTGCTTCAGTCGAGACGCATGCGGGAATCCCTCCGGAAAGCCCGCCCCGCCGTTAAGGCTTCCATTTGTGCCGGAATTGCGATCGGAGGCCGAAGTGTCGTCAGCCATGACGTGCGACGAGGTTGGGTGAGTAGAACCATGCATCGGCGAGCGCCGCCCCCCATCGCCTGGGGCAACACCGAACGATTGCCACGGGCACCGTACAGAATGAACGACGCCGGTCAAAGAAGCAATTTCGCCACGCCTTTGTATCTCGATATCCCCCCTCGGTTTCGATGCATCCACGACCGCCAACGCCCGTTTTCTATTAAAATGTGCCGACGGGCTCGGAAATGCCCCATCGCATCATTTACACGCTCCCCGTGTTGGTGGCGTACGCATCTTCCCCGCGTTGGCGACTTACGACCGGACGAGACGGCCCTCGCCGACCGCCTCTCCGACCGGCTCCGTCCGTTTGTCATTCTTCACGCTCTACCTCTTCCCTCACGGTGTCCAATTCGTCCCCCTCTGCCTCCGACGCCTCTCCTCCCGACGCCCTGGTGATCGTCCCCACATACAATGAGGCCGACAATATCGGCCCCGTGATCGACCAGGTGTTGACGCAGTCGCCCCCCATCGACGTCCTCGTCGTGGACGACAACTCGGCCGACGGCACCGCCGACGTGGTGCGGTCCCGGAAGGCGGACGCGCCCGATCGGGTTCATCTGATCGAGCGCAGTGGCAAGCTGGGCCTCGGCACGGCCTACCTGCGCGGCTTCCGGTACGCCCTGGCGCGGGACTACACCTACATCTGCGAGATGGACGCGGACCTGTCCCACGATCCCAGCGACCTGCCCTCCCTCCTCGCGCCGGTGCAAAACGGGGAGGTGGACCTCGCCATCGGGTCGCGGTACGTGGAAGGCGTCCGCGTGATCAACTGGCCCCTCTCGCGGCTCGTGTTGTCGTACAGCGCCGGCATTTATACCCGCGCGATCACCCGCCTGCCCCTGCTGGACGTGACGGCCGGGTTCAAGTGCTTCCATCGGCGCGTATTGGAGTCCCTGCCGCTCGATCACGTCAACTCCGACGGCTATGCCTTCCAGGTCGAGATGCATTATCGCACCTGGCGGGCGGGCTTCCGGTTTAAGGAAGTGCCGGTCGTCTTCACCGAGCGGACGGAGGGGGAGTCGAAGATGCGACGCGAAATTGTCGTGGAGGCGGCCCTGAAGGTGTGGGAGCTTCGGCTCCAAGACCTCCTCGGACGACTCTAGCACGCGACCGCCCCCGGGGCCGCAGCGGTTCCCGTTTTTTTGCTTTCCTAATAGAGCGTGGTGCTCCCAGGTGTTACCTTGTCGAAACGGAATGGGCCTGTCGCCCCTGTTCACCCTCTCCCTTTGATCAATTCAACTCAACCATGAGCTCCCCCGGCGAACGCATCACGGTGGAGGACGACTCCCTCCACATCCCCGACACCCCCATCATTCCTTACATCGAGGGCGACGGCGTGGGGGCCGACATCTGGGCCGCCGCCCGCCCGGTTTTCAACGCCGCCGTGGAGACGGCCTACGACGGCGAACGGGCCCTCGAATGGACCGAAGTGCTGGCCGGCGAGAAGGCCAAGGAACGCACCGGCGAGCTTCTGCCCGAGGACACGGTGGAGACCCTCCGCGAGCACCGCGTCGCCATCAAGGGCCCCCTCACAACGCCCGTCGGCGCCGGCTTCCGGTCGCTGAACGTGGCCCTGCGCCAGAAGCTGGACCTGTACGCCAACGTCCGCCCCACCTACTACATCGACGGCGTGCCCTCGCCGATGAAAAACCCGGAGCAGATGGACATGGTCACGTTCCGGGAAAACACCGAGGACGTGTACGCCGGCATCGAGTGGAAGGCCGGCACCGACGGGGCCGAACAGGTCCGCACGTTCGTCGAGGAGCAGATGGGCTTCGACGACACCATCCACGACGGGCCGGTCGGGATCGGCATCAAGCCGATTACCGAGTTTGGGACCAAGCGGCTCGTCCGCGAGGCCATCGACTACGCCCTGGAGAACGACGGGCACCAGTTCGTCACGCTCGTCCACAAGGGCAACATCATGAAGTTCACCGAGGGGGCCTTCCGCGACTGGGGCTACGAGGTGGCCCGCGAGGAGTACGGCGACGAGGTGATCACCGAAGACACCCTCTGGGAGGAGCGCGACGGCGACCCGCCCGCGGACGCAGTGGTCGTCAACGACCGGATCGCCGACAACATGCTGCAGCAGATCCAAACGCGAACCGACCAGTACGACGTCCTGGCGATGCCGAACCTGAACGGCGACTACCTGTCGGACGCCTGCGGCGCCCAAATTGGGGGCCTCGGCGTGGCGCCGGGGGCCAACTTCGGCGACGCCGCCTGCCTCGCCGAGCCCGTCCACGGCTCCGCGAACAAGTACGCCGGTCAAGACAAGGTCAACCCGTCGGCGCTCATCCTGTCGGGCCGTCTCATGTTCGAGTACATGGGCTGGGACGAAGCCTCCGAGGTAATCCTCGAGAGCCTGGCGAAGACGGTCCAGCAGAAGCGCGTGACGTACGACTTTGAGCGCAACCTGGAGGGCGCCGAGCTGCTCAAGTGCAGCGAGTTCGGGCAGGCCGTCGTGGAGAACATGGGCTAGACGGACCTGCGTGCTCCGGAGAGGTTGTCTCCGACGTCCCTGAACGCTTCGATGGCGAAGCGGCATCGTGGTGCCCCCACGGTGCCGCTTCTTTGTGTATGCCCCATTCCAGCGTACGCTTCCTCTATGGCCCCCTCTCTCTCACAGCTCGCTTCCCGGCTCACTGAGCGCCTGGACGCTCCGTTGCCGGGCCACGAGGCGCACCTTCGCATGGCCCCGCGGGACTCGGCCCGGCAGGCCGACCTGTCGGTGAATACGCGCGACTGTCGGGAGGCGGGGGTGCTCGTCCTCCTTCATCCCGGCGACGACGGGCCGTCCGTGGTGCTAACGGTGCGGCGAGACGATCTTCCCGACCACGCCGGTCAAGTGTCCTTCCCTGGGGGCCGGCGGGAGGACGGCGAATCGCTGTCCAACACGGCCCTCCGGGAGGCGGAGGAAGAGGTCCATCTGTCTCCCGCGTCGGTGGACGTGCTCGGGCCCCTGACGCCCCTCTTCGTCCCCCCTTCCAATTTTTGCGTGCATCCGTTCGTGGGGCACGCCCCGTCCGTCGGGTCCCTCCGCCCCACCGACGCGGAGGTCGGGCAAATCCTCCGGGTCCCCCTCGCCCGGCTTTCGGACCCGGCCACCCGCACGACCGAAACGCGACGCCTCAAGGGAGCGGCCGTCGACGTGCCGTACTACGACGTGGCCGGACACACCGTGTGGGGCGCCACCGCGATGATGCTGGCCGAGTTCTTGGCCGTCGTACGCGACGCAGGATTTCGTGCCGAATAGCCCTCAGGCAGCGGCGGGCACACAGGGCGGGCGCCACTGCTGATGCGCCCCCCAGCAGCGCGCTTCCCGGCTCTCCCAATAATCACGCGCGGTTCTCGCGACGGGTCGAGAGGCCGAGGGGCCAGTAGAGCGGGCACGTGCCAACGAAACTCGTCAGGAGAAACGCAACGGCAACGACGCCAAGGACGAGGGCCGTGGGGCCGCCGATGGCCCCTGTGGCATACAGAATACCAACCCCAATGGCGGCCAGCGTGCGGAGAAGACGGTCGAGGAGACCCATGTTCGTAGTCATGGCAAAATAAGCAGGAGGGGACAAGAACCAGCGAGTGCAGAGACCGGAGTGGGACTCGGCATGTCATGTGTGAGTGATTGATCACTCGCATGGTTAGACTGCTTACCCACATGCTCGTTCCACGCATCTCGGCATCGTCCACGCTGCGACGTACCACGCTCTCAACCTCGAGGCTCCCTCGTTGGGTGGATGCCGTTCCATCCGCTCGCCCACAGGGCAGGCCGAACACCCCGAAAATCGTCCGACGTGAATCTCCGACGAACCGCCGAACCCCGCCCACATGCGGTCATTAGAGGTTGTGAGTGAACGCTCACTCGCAGTTGGACCCTTGCACGACATTGGTTTCCACCCGATGGCGGCCCGGGATTCCTCGGCATCGTCCGGGAAATTCCCCGAAGCAAGACGGACCCCGTAGTCCCTCCGGCCGCTCAGCCTCGCCGTTCATTGCACGATCCTTTGTCAGCATGCCTACGTACGTGTACCGCCGCGAAGACGGCACGACGTTCGAGACCCGACAACGAATGAGCGACGCCCCACTCGACGAGTGCCCCGAGACGGGCCAGCCGGTCGAGCGTGTCATCACGGGCAGTCCGGGGGTAATTCTGGACTCGCGTGACCACGATGCGCCGGACGACGGGGCCGCGAACGGTTCTTGCCGCGGGCCCCTATGTGGGCTGTAACGTTCCTCTTTTTCTCACCGCTTCGTTCTCATGACCAAGCGAGACGCCATCTGCGAAACCGCCCTCGAACTCTTCGCCGAGAAGGGCATCGAGGCCACCACGACCCGCGAAATTGCCGAAAAGGCCGGCGCCGCCGAGGGCACGCTCTATCGCCACTTCGACGGCAAGGACGACCTGGCCCAGTGGCTGTACCGGCGGTGTACCGCACAGCTGGAGGAGACGCTCACCGAAGCCGTCGCGGAGGCGCCCCCCCCGCCCGCTCGACTGGAGGCACTGGTGCGCGGCGTGTTCGGGTTTTACGCCTCGAAACCCGCGTCGTGCACCTACCTGCTCTCGACCCAGGAATCCAGTCTCGGAACGGAGGCGGCCGACGAGGCCCCCCGATCGCCGCTTCGCTTCTTCGCGGAGGCGCTCGACGCGGGCGTGTCGGACGGGACATTCCGTGACGCCCCCGTGACGCTGACGGCCGGATGGATTCTCGCGATGGTCCAGCAGACCGTCCGCTCCCTGAAGGCCGACGCCCTGTCGATGTCCGCCCAGGCCGCCATCGACCGGACGGTAGACGCGGCCCTGCGTCTTGCCGAAGCCCCGTCGGCGTGAGGCCTGCGGCCCCCCACACGCTTCTGATCATCGTTCCTCCCGTTCATGTTCTCCCTGCTTACGGCCCGCCCCTCTCCGTACCAGGCACGGTCCCTGCTCGTCGGCGCCCTCGCGCTCCTGCTCGCCGCGGCCTCTTCCGCGCCGGCGTTGGCCCAGGACCTAAGCCCCGACACCGCCCGCACCCTGCGCCTGTCGGTCGAGAACGCCCTGTCGGAGGCCCGCACGAAGAGCTTCCCGGTCCGCTCCGCCGATGCGCAGCGTCGGGCCGCGACCGCCCGGAAGCGCCAGTCGCTCGGCGTCTTCCTGCCCCAGGTCACGGCCCGCGAGCAGGGCCTCTTCACCACCGATCCTGTGAATGCCTTCGGGTCCAAGCTCCGGCAGGAGCGGTTTGCGGAGCGGGACCTGCGACTCAGCGCGCTAAATACGCCGGACCGGGTGGACCTCTACGGGACGCAACTGGAGGTGCAGCAGCCGATCCTGAACCTGGACGGCATCTTTGAGCGCCGCGCCGCCGCCGACGCGGCCCGCGCCGCCGGCTTCAAGGCCGAGCGCACCGAGGCGACGGTCGAGTTTCGGGTCAAGAAAGGGTACTATGGACTGCTGCTGGCCGAGCGACAGGTGGGCGTGATCGACTCGGCCCTCGCCGCGGCGCGGGCCAATCGCGATCAGGCCCAGGCGCTTTTCGACGAGGGCATCATCAACCAGGCGGACCGGCTGGCGGCGGAGGTGCGCGTGTCGGAGCTGGAGAGCCAGCGCAGCGAGGCGGTGGCCCGCCGCGACAACGCCGCCGATCAACTGCGCTTCCTGATCGGGCTCGACGAGAACGTCCGCATTGAGCCGACCGATTCGCTGACGCGCGAGTCCGTTACGGGGGGAACCGTATCGCTGCAGACCGTCAACCAGCGCCGCTCCGACATGCGGGCCCTGCGCGCCCGGGCCGACGCGGCACAGGAAAAAACGCGGGCCCGCTGGCTGGCCTTCGTCCCCACCCTCAACGCCCGCGGCACCGCGGGCTGGTACGACGACGCCCCCTTCGGCACCGGCGGACAGAGCTGGACGGCCGGCGTCTCGCTGTCGTGGAGCCTGTTCGAGGGCTTCCAGCAGATTGGGCGCGCCCAGGAGGCCGAGGCCCAGCAGCGACGCGCCGAGATTGCCCTGGAGCAGCGGGCCCTCGAGAACGAGGTCGAGCTGCAGTCGGCCCGCCGCGACCTCCGGGCGGCCCGCGAACGCATTGCGCAGGCCCAGACGGCCGTGGCCCAGGCGGAGGAGAGCCTGCGCATCCGGACGAACCGCTACGGGGAGGGCATGGCCCGGACCACGGACCTGCTCCAGGCCGAAGCCACCCTCGCCGAACGCCGCCTGGCATACCTCCGGGCCCTCTACCAGCACAACGTGACCGTCTACCGCCTCGAGCTGCTCACGGAGCAGTCGAGGACCCCGTAGCCGCCGCGCTCCCCCATTGCCGTGTCCCTGCTCACTGCCCCCTCGATTCCGATGCCAACTCGTCGTTCCCTTGCCGTTCCGCTCGTTCTGGCCCTCGTCGTTTCCGCCTGCGGGGGCGAGGCCCCTGCGCCCCCCGCCGACGAGATGGAGCCCGTGACCGTGGCAACGGCCACCGCCCGGGCCACCGACGCGGCCCAGGCGGGCCGGTACAGCGGCACCATCCAGGGCACGCGCCGCGTGCCGCTCTCCACCAAAATGATGGGCACCGTCACGCAGCTCGCAGTCGAGGAGGGCGACCGCGTGCGACAGGGCGAGACGCTCGCCCGCATCCGGAGCCAGAACGTAGAGGCCCAGCGGGCGCAGGTGCAGGCCCGCCTCCGCGAGGCCCGCGCCGCCCGCGACAACGCCGAAACCCAGTTCAACCGCATCGAGGCCCTGCGCGAAACGGACAGCGCCACCGAGCAGGAATTCGACAACGCGCAGACCGCCTACGAGCGAGCCCAGGCGCAGGTCGACGCCCTCGAAAGTCGCCTCGCGGAGACCGAGGACATGCTGTCCTACGCCACCCTGGAGGCCCCGCTCGACGGCTACGTGGTGGAGAAGCGTTCGGAGGAGGGCGCCCTGGCCGCCCCGGGCCAGCCCCTCCTCACGGTCGAGACGCTCGATGCCCTGAAGGCCGTGGTGCAGGTGCCCGCCGAGGACGTCAACCGCTTCAGCGTGGGCGACAGCGCGACCGTCGAGATCGGCGCGGCGAACGACGTGCGGCGGCGCGGCGTCGTCACCCAGGTGAACCCGTCCGGCGACGCCGTGAGTCGCCAGTTCACGGTGCAGGTGCGCCTGTCCCTGCCGGCGGGGGGCGAGGCCCCCTCCCCCATCAAGTCCGGCATGTACGCCGAGGTGGTGCACCGCACCGGCACCCGCTCGGCCCTCACGGTTCCCGAGGCCGCCCTCGTGGAGCGGGGCCAGCTCACCGGCCTCTACGCCGTGCAGGACGGCGAGGCCCAGCTCCGCTGGGTCCGCACCGGCCCGCAACACGGGCGCCGCGTGGAGGTGCGTTCGGGCCTCCGCCCCGGCGAGACGTACGTCGCCGACGCCACGCCCCGCATCGCGGACGGCCAGCCGGTGCGCACCGAGTAGCCCCTGCCCCTCCTCCCACCACGTGCTTCCCAATAGCCCTCACGTTCGCTCATGGCTTCCGCCTCCGGCATCGCGGGCCGCATCGCCCGCGGCTTCGTCAATAGCAAGCTCACCCCGTTGCTCATGGCCGCGTTCCTGGGCATCGGCCTGTACAGCGCGTGGATGACGCCCAAGGAAGAGGACCCCCAGATCGACGTTCCGATGGTCGACATCGCGGTGCGCTACCCCGGGGCCAGCCCACAGGAGGTGAAGAGCCGCGTCGCCGAACCGATCGAACGCCTGGCCTCCAATATCCAGGGGGTGGAGTACGTCTATTCGACCTCGATGCCGGGCCGGGCACTGGTGTCGGTGCGCTACTACGTGGGGGAGAACCCGGAGGCCAGCACCGTGAAGCTCTACGAGGAGCTGCTGAAGCACATGGATCAGATGCCGCCGGAGGCGAGCACGCCCCTCATCCAGAGCCGGGCGGTCGACGACGTGCCCGTCCTCACGCTCACGCTCCACAGTGACACCACAGGCGACTACGAGCTGCGCCGGATCGGCGAAGAGATGGCGGCCGACCTGAAGACGACCGACGGCGTGGCGGAGGTGGCGGTGCACGGGGGGCGTCCGCGACAGGTACGCGTGGCCCTCAAGCCCAATCAGCTGGCCGCCCACGGGCTCGACCCGCCCGCCGTTGCCAAGCAGCTCCGCGGCGCCAATCGGCAGGCCGACGCCGGCGCCTTCGACCGGAACGACGAGTCCTACCTCGTGGAGACCGGCAGCTTCCTCACGTCGGCGGAGGCGGTGGAAAACTTAGTCGTGGGCATGCACGAAGGAAGCCCCGTGTACCTGAAGCAGGTCGCGGAGGTGACCGACGGCCCCGCCGAGCCCGAACAATACGTGTCGTTCTCCTACGGGGCGGGCACGCCCCGGCCCGACAGCCTGGCGCGGGGCGGCGCCCGATCGGCCGTCACGGTGTCCGTCGCCAAGCGCAGCGGCCGCGACGCCATGACCATCGCCGAGCGGTCCCTCGACAAGCTGGAGACGCTGGAACAGACGCTCGTGCCGGGGGACGTGACCGTGAGCACGACGCGCAACTACGGCGAGACGGCCTCGGAGAAGACCAACGAGCTCATGCTCCACCTCCTCGCGGCCATCATCGCCGTGACGTTCGTCGTGAGCCTGGCCATGGGCTGGCGCGGGGGCCTCGTGGTGTTCCTGTCGGTGCCCATCAGCTTTGCGCTCACCCTCTTCGTCTACTACTTCTTCGGCTACACGCTGAACCGCATCACCCTCTTCGCGCTCATCTTCGTGACGGGGATCGTGGTGGACGACTCCATCATCGTGGCCGAAAACATCGAGCGCCACTTCAAGATGGGGCGCCTGCCGAAGCTGCAGTCCGCCCTCGCCGCGGTCGACGAGGTGGGCAACCCCACCATCCTCGCCACGCTGACGGTCATCGCGGCGGTCCTGCCGATGGCGTTCGTGTCCGGCCTCATGGGCCCGTACATGAGCCCGATGCCGATCGGCGCCTCGGTGGCCATGACGTTCTCCCTGGTGGTGGCGCTCGTGATCGCCCCCTACCTGGCCTTCCGGCTCATCCCCTCGCACGAGGACCGGACCGGGGAGGAAGGCGGGGGCGAAGGCGAGGCCTCCGACTCGGAGTACAAGCTCGAAGAGACCGCGACCTACCGCGCGTACGCCGCCACCATCGAGCCGCTGCTCGACAGCGCCTGGAAGCGGTGGCTCTTCATCGGCGGGACGGCCCTTCTGCTGCTCGGGTCCCTGTCCCTCTTCTACGTCCGGGCGGTGACGGTGAAGATGCTGCCGTTCGACGACAAGGACGAGTTTCAGGTCGTGGTGGACCTGCCGGAGGGCACGCCCCTGGAGCGCACGAACGCGGTGCTTCGAGAGATGGCCGCCGACCTCACCGACCGGCCCGTCGTGACCGACGTGCAGACGTACGCCGGGGACGCCGCCCCGGTCAACCTGAACGGCCTCGTGCGCCACTACGACCTGCGGTCGGCCCCGCACCAGGGCGACCTGCAGGTCAACCTGCGCGCGGCCCACCACCGCGACCGGCAGAGCCACGCCGTGGCAAAAGACCTGCGCGGCCCGCTCCAGACGATCGGGGAGAAGTACGACGCCGCCGTCAAGATCGCCGAGGTGCCGCCCGGCCCGCCGGTGCGTGCGACGCTCGTGGCCGAGATCTACGGCCCCGACACGGAGACCCAGCGGGCCCTGGCCGACAGCGTGCGCCAGGCCTTCGAGGCAACCGAGGGGGTGGTCGACGTGGACTGGCGGGTCGAGGCGGATCAGACGAAGTACACCTTCACGGTCGACAAGGAGAAGGCAATGCGGACCGGCGTGCCCACCGCCCACGTCACCCGCACCATGCAGATGGCGCTGGGCGGCCGGGACGTGACAACCCTCCACCAGCCAGACGAGCGCGATCCGGTGGGCGTGCAGGTCCGCCTCGGGGAGGAGCGGCGGACCGGCCTGGCCGACCTGAAGAACGTGCCGGTGCAGCCGCCGAATGGCCCCCCGATTCCGGTGTCCGGCCTCGTCACGGTCGAGGAGACCACACGCGACAAGCACATCGACCGCAAAAACCAGCAGCGCGTCATCTACGTGACCGGCGACGTGGCCGGGGCCATCGAGAGCCCGGTCTACGCCATGCTCGACATGCAGGAGCGCCTGAACAACATCGACGCGCCGCCCGGCTACTCCTTCGACCAGCTCTACACCGACCAGCCCGAGGCGCGCAGCAACTACGCCCTGAAGTGGGACGGCGAGTGGCGGATTACCTACAAGGTCTTCCGCGATCTGGGCATCGCCTTCGCCATCGTGCTGCTGCTGATCTATATCCTCATCGTGGGATGGTTTCAGGACCTGACCGTGCCCCTGGTCATGATGATCGCCATTCCGCTGTCGCTCATCGGCGTCGTGCTGGGGCACTGGCTTCTGGGCGCCTTCTTCACCGCCACCTCCATGATCGGCTTCATCGCCCTGGCCGGCATCATGGTGCGCAACGGGGTCTTACTGATCGACTTCGTCAACATTAGCCTCGACCAGGGCGCCTCGCTCCGACAGGCCGTCATCGAAGCCGGGGCCGTGCGAACGCGCCCCATCCTGCTGACGGCCGGCACGGTGGTCATCGGGGCGACGGTCATCCTGTTCGACCCCATTTTTCAGGGCCTGGCCATCTCGCTCATCGGGGGCGCCATCGCCTCGACGGCGCTCACGCTCCTGATCGTGCCGCTCGTCTACTACATGATCGAGCGGCGCCTGTCCGATTCGACGCTCACCGCGACCGACGACGCGTAGCCGACGGAACCTCCTCACGTTTTGCCCACCATCCCCGCAGCCCCATGAAACTCGTCGCCATCATGAGCCTCGATGCCTACCGGGACGACCTCCACGGCCTCCTCCGCGACCGAGAGATCGAGGTCTTCAGCGAGCTCGACATCGAGGGCTACCACCAGTCGTCGGCCGCCGGGACGGCCCCCGCCTGGTTCGGAGGGGGCGCCCCACCGACCGACTCGACGCTCACCTGGGCCTTCCTCGACGACACGCAGGCCGGCCACTTGCTTGACGCCATCGCGGACTTCAACGAGCGCCGCGACCCGGAGCGTCCCGTCCGGGCCTTCCAGATGAGCGTCGACCGGGCCGTCTAACCGCCGAGCTTCTCGCCGATTCTCTTTCCCTTCCCCCCCAAGGCCATGCCCTCCACTGCCCCTACCTCCACCGATGCGTCCGACCCGTCCGCGTCCGGCGTCTGCCGCGTGCCCTCCACCGAAGAAAAACTCGTCCGCGTGCTGGCCGGCACCGTGTCGCTCACCGGCCTCGGCCTCGGCTTCTTCGTCGGCCCCTGGTGGTACCTGCTCACGGTCTTCGCCGGGCTCAACGTGATCCAGAGCGCCTTCACCGGCTTCTGCCCGCCGGAAATCGTGTACCGCTGGTTCAATTGAGCCGTCTCCAGACCACGAGCCCGTTAAAGACGCATGAAGGATCCGTACCCGTGGATCATATATTTACAGATGTCTATACGAAGACCCAACGGATTAGAGATCACAAACGCTGCCGATTCACCGTCATGACTGAGTCGTCCCCGTCGTGCTCGTGTGCGACCGCCCCCGAAGACCGCCTTCCGGACTCGACGATTGAGAACCGGGTCGAGCAGCTCAAGGCGCTCGCGAGCCCAGTGCGGCTGCAAATGGTTGACCTCATCTACTACGGGGGCGGCGAGGTCTGCGTCTGCGAGCTCCAGGAGAACTTTGACCTGAGCCAGCCGACGATATCCCATCACCTGAAGGTGCTCCGCGAGGCCGGGCTCATCCAGAGCCGGCAGGAGGGGACCTTCGTATACCACCGGGTCGACGCCTCCGCGTTCACCGACCTATCCGCATTGATGGACCGACTGAGCACCATTCGGGAAGCCGACGAGGCCGCCCGGGCAGTGGCATAAGCGCTTCACCGGGGGACAGGTGGCCCCAGTCTTTTTTTAGCACATAACATTGACACTTTTCAATACATTCCTCTACCAACCGTGGATATCAAAGTGCTCGGCACCGGATGCTCGTCCTGCCAAACCCTCGAACGTCGCGTCCGCGAGGCGGTCGAGCAGACCGGCAGCGACGCGTCCGTCGAAAAAATCGAAGACATGCAGCAGATCATGCAGTACAACGTCATGAGCATGCCCGCGCTCGTCGTAAACGACGAAGTGCAGGTCGTTGGACAGACCCCGTCCGTAAACGAACTCGCCGATCTTCTGGGGGCCTGACGGAAGCGGAGTCCCTTCATTTTCGCGGCCCTTGATTTTCACACCTAGCCCAACCGTTCATGCTCGAGTCATTTGCCGACTGGCTGGTGTTCGGCCTCGCCGGACTGCCGTCTGAGGCCCACTGGGGGGACGCCGTGCACTTTTTCGTCTACGAGACGATGAAGATCGGCCTCCTCCTGGTTCTCGTCACGCACCTGATGGGGCTCATCAACGCCTACCTCCCGGTGCAGCGCGTGCGGGAGTGGATTGCGTCCGGCCGGCTTCGGGGGAGCGAGCACCTGGTGGCCTCGGGGTTCGGAGCGGTGACGCCGTTTTGCTCCTGCTCCTCGATTCCGCTCTTCATCGGCTTCCTGCAGGGGGGCATTCCCCTGGGGGTGACGCTCTCGTTCCTCATCACGTCCCCCCTGGTGAACGAGGTGGCCCTGGCCCTCTTCATCGGGCTCTTCGGGTGGCAGGTAACCCTCATTTACGCGGCAAGCGGCATCTTGCTGGGGACCGTGCTGGGCTGGGCACTGGGGAAGTTCCGGCTCGGCCGCTTTGTGGAAGACTGGGTCTGGGACATTGCCGAGGGGCAGGCCGAACAGGCTGAGAGCACCCAGAAGTCCCTGTGGGAGCGACTCCCGTCGGTGTCGCGCGAGGCGATGGGCATTGTGACCGACATCGCCCCGTACGTGCTGGCGGGCCTCGCCATCGGGGCCGGCATTCACGGCTACGTCCCCACCGGCTTCTTCGAGCAGTACCTATCAGGCGGCAACCCGCTGGCCGTGCCGCTGTCGGTGGTTCTCGCGGTGCCGATGTACGCCAACGCGTCTGGCATCCTCCCGGTGGTGCAGGCCCTCGTGGCGAAGGGAGTGCCGCTGGGAACGGCCATCGCCTTCATGATGGCGGTGGTCGGGCTCTCCCTTCCGGAGGCCATGATGCTGAAGAAGGCCATGCAGACGCGCCTCCTGGCGACATTTTTCGGAGCCGTCGGCGTGTCAATTATTGGCCTCGGTTACCTCTTCAATCTGGTTCTCTGAGTACCAGAGACGGAGAGATTGGAGACGGAGAGAAGAGCCCCCCAGCCAGACCAGACGGCAGCGCCCTTGACCGTCGCGACGCTCTTTCTCTCCCCCTTTTGGCTTCACATGCGAACCCGAGATGCCCACGGAGGTACCTCCTACTCTTTCAGAAACACATGTAAATACATGTTCGTACCTATTGATCCAGCACAAAGAGACCCGTGGAGGTCTCCGCACAGCGCCTGAAGAGCGCCCGGGTCGTCTGCGGTCCAGTTCGCGCTATTTCTCCAAACCCAATGGTTTTCCCCATGACGTCTTCCACCCCCAGTACCGATGCTCCCTCCATGACGACTGAAGCCGACGTCACGACCGGTCTGAACCGGCTTCTGGCTGATGCAACGGTGTTCTACCAGAAGGTGCGGCACTACCACTGGAATGTGACCGGCCCGCACTTCTTCGTGCTCCACGAGCAGTTCGAAGACCTGTACACGGCCTGGAGCGACGTCATCGATGAGATCGCCGAGCAGGTGCGCAGTCGGGGCGACCGGCCTGTGCATACTCTCGCCGACGTTCTGGACCTGGCGTCGCTCGACGAAGACCCGAGCACCCCGCCCGCCGACGACATGGTGCACACGGTTGTCACGGATCTCTTCGCCCTCGACGAGGAGGTGCAGGCCCTGATTGACCGGGCCGAGGCCGACGACCCTCGAACTGCCGCAATGCTCGAAGACCTCCGCGACCAGATTGAGGAGGACCGCTGGATGCTCCAGGCGTGGCTTCGAGACTTGTAGGATGGGATTCCCCAAGACAGCGGCTCCCGCCTTCCCTGTCTTGCCCCCGAGAGCCTTCCTGCTCGGAGGCCGTGTTGTGTTCTTTTCCCGTGTAGCTTCCGTCCTTCATGGACCGAATCATTGACTGGTTTGCCCGCAACGGCGTCGCGGCTAATTTGCTCATGGCGCTGCTGCTCCTGGGGGGCGGGCTGGCGGCCACGACGATCGTGCAGGAAAACTTTCCGGAGTTTAGCCTCGACGCCGTGGAGGTGCGGGTGCGCTACCCCGGGGCGTCGCCGGAGGACGTGGAGGACGCGATCATCCGGCGCATCGAGGATCGGGTGGAGGCCGTCGAGGGCATCGACCGCATCCTGGCGACGGCGGCGGAGAACGTGGGTGTGGTGACCGTGGAGCTGTACCGCGGGACGAACCTGGATCGGGCGCGCACCGACATCAAGTCGGAGGTGGACCGAATTACGTCCTTCCCCGACGAGGCTGAAGAGCCGGTCGTCACGGAGGTCACCAACCGCGAGCAGGTGCTTCAGGTGGCCCTGCACGGCGACGCCCCGCTCCGGGTCCTGCGGGAGGCGACCCAGCAGGCCGAGGACGCCCTCGCCCTCACGCCGGAGGTCTCGTACGTCCGGATGGACGGGGTGCCCGACGAGGAGCTCTCCATCGAGGTCTCACGCAACGCCCTCCGCGCACACGGGCTGACCTTGGGCGAGATGAGCCGACGGGTGCGCGAGGGAAGCCTCGACCTGCCCGGCGGGAGCATCGAGACGACCGGTGAGGAGATCACCATCCGCACCGAAGGACAGAACTACACGAAGAAAGAATTTGAAAACATCGTCCTGCTGAGCCGATCGGACGGCACGAACGTGCGCCTCGGAGACGTGGCGACGGTGGTGGACGGATTTGATCAGAACTCGGACCTCATCACCCGCTTCGACGGCAAGCCGGCGGTGCTGCTCAACGTGTTTCGCACCGGCGACGAGCAGGCCCTAAGCGTGGAGGAAACGGTCAAGAGCTACCTCGATGCCGAGCTCCGCCCCTCGCTCCCCCCCGGCATCGAGGCCACCATCTGGCGCAACAGTGCCGACAACCTGCGCACCCGGCTCGACATCATGATCGAGAACGGGCTTCTGGGGCTGGTGCTGGTGCTTCTGGTACTCGGGCTCTTCCTGACCCCCCGCAAGGCGTTCTGGACCGCCTCGGGGATTTTTCTCTCGTTTCTGGGGGCGCTTATCCTCATGGAGCTGCTGGACGTCTCCATCAACATGCTGTCGGTCTTCGGCTTTATCATCGCGATGGGAATTGCCGTGGACGACGCCATCGTGGTGGTGGAGAACGTCTACACGGAACAGGATCGGCATGGCGAGCCGCTCGCGGCGGCGATCCGCGGCACCCAGCGGGTGGCGACGCCGGTTGTGTTTGCCGTCCTCACCACCATGGCTGCCTTTTCACCCCTCCTGTTTGTGGGCGGCACCATCGGAAAATTCTTAGGCGACGTGCCGACGGTCGTCATTTTCATCCTGGCCATGTCGGTGCTGGAGGTCCTGTTCATCCTGCCGGCTCACCTGTCCCACAGCTCAGGATCGGAGGCGCCCACGACGTGGATCGGAACGGTCCTGGGCCGCGTGCGGACCTGGATTGGGGATCGGCTTAGCGCCTTCATTGAGGGGCCGCTGGAACGGGCCCTCACGTTTGTCACGCGCCACTACGGGGTTGCGATCTCCGGGGGCCTGGCACTGCTGATCATCACATTCGGCCTCCTGGCAAACGGGTACATCAAGAACGAATTCTTCCCGAGCATTCCGGGCAACGTGGTCACGGCGCAGCTGGAGATGCCCCCCGGCACCAACGCAGCAGCCACCGAACGCATGGCCCGGCGGCTGCGAGCGCAGGGCTTGGAGGCTCTCCGCGACCTGGAGGCCCAGTCCGGCGAGCGCCTTCTCCAGACCACTTACACCACCGTCGGGCGCCAGCCCGTCGCCTCGGGCGGACGCACGCAGGCCGGGTTTACGGCGCAGCGGCCGAACGTGGCGGAGGTGAGCCTCGAGATGGTCGACGCGGAAGAGCGGACGGTGCCTTCTCCCCGGCTGGAGGACCGCTGGCGCCGTGCGGTGGGGCCCCCCGGTGGAATCCAGTCACTCGCCTTTACCAGCAGTGCCGGCGGGCCGGGCGGCGATCCCGTGTCCGTCAAGCTCTTTGCCCCGACGGTTGAGCAGATGACGCGGGCCGCCGCGGTCGTCCAGGACAGCCTTCACCGCTACGGGGGCGTCCTGGACGTGACGAGCGACTGGGAGGAGAAGCGCGAACTGGAGCTTCGCCTCAAGCCGGCGGCCCGGTCACTGGGGCTCACATTAGACGACCTGGCCCGCCAGACACGCGCGGCCTTCTTCGGGATCGAGTCGTATCGGCTGCAGCGAGGGCAGGACGAGGTGCGCGTCTACGTGCGCCTCTCGGGCGACCAGCGCAACGCGGTGGAGGACCTCCACGAGTACCGAATTCGGACGCCGCAGGGAGACGCGGTGCCGCTCGACGAAGTGGCCACGGTGTCGCTCGGCACCAGCCCCACGCAAATCCAGCGGCAGGATGGGCGCCGCGTCGTCACGGTGAGCGCCGACGTGAACGCGGCCCTCACCACCGGGGGCGAGGCCTCCGCGCAGCTTGAGCAGGGCGCCCTTTCGGCCCTGCAGGCCCGGATGCCCCAGCTCGAATACCAGTTTGGCGGCCAGCAGCGGGAGCAGCGCAAGGCCCAGGGGTCGCTCCAGATTGGGTTCCTCCTGGCCCTGTTCGCGATTTACGGGCTTTTGGCCATCCCCTTCCGGTCATACGTGCAGCCGCTGATCATCATGGCCACCATCCCCTTCGCGTGGATCGGCGCCCTGCTGGGCCACTTCGTGCTCGGCTACAACCTCATCGTGCCGAGCATCTTCGGCATCGTCGGGCTCAGCGGCGTGATTGTAAACGACGCGCTTGTGATGCTCGACTTTGCCAACGAAGAGCGGGACAAGGGCGCCTCGTGGCGGGACGCGCTCATCCACGCCGGGCAGGTGCGGTTCCGTCCCATTCTGCTGACATCGCTGACGACCTTCTTCGGGCTCGCCCCCTTCATTCTGGAGCGGAGCGTGGAGGCCCAGTTCCTGGTCCCAATGGCCATCAGCCTCGGCGCGGGCATTCTGCTCGGCACCGCCATTCTGATGCTCCTCGTGCCGGCCCTCGCGATGCTCCAGCACGACGCGACACAGTGGGTCACGTCGTCCTTCTCGGGGCGCTCCTCCGGCTCCGCCGGCGCGTCTGAATAGGAGCGTGCCGGCCCTTTCCTCACTCGATGTCCCAATGACATTCCTGTAGTATTCTTCATGACGGGGTTTCGGTTGTCCATTTTCGGTCTCACGCTGGGCGTGCTCGCGCTGGCAGGCTGCTCGATGACCCCGAAGATGTCCAGCCCAGACGCCGAGCAGGACCTTCCGGGTCGGTTCGAGGCCGCCCCCGGCGACACGACCCTGCCCG
>NZ_JAZKRW010000015.1:0-39676 GCF_036626415.1 Salinibacter sp. | reverse complement strand
TCGTGGATCTCGTGCAGCCTGGGAACTCCTTGGTCACTGCGTTCCTGGCGCAAAATGGCTTCTTCATTCGTCCGGTGGCTCACTAGGGCATGATCTCTCTTGCTCGGCCCCCGCTGCAGAGACTCATTTGGGCACCATTTTGCAGCGTCGCCCACTGCGTTTACTCGTCGGCTACGGCTCGTCAGTCGCTAGGCTCGTATCGGCCAAACATCAATCCACCAAATAGCTTCTCAAAATGAAGAGAGCCTGTGCTCCAAAACAGGTTGGGCGATGCCCGTCTCGACAGAGATGGGCCATTCGACGACGAAACAGGGGGCTGATATTTCCGTCTTTGAGGGAAGCTGGTCCTCCTCAGCTAGCGCTGGGGGGCCGCATTGACCGGTTAGCTCCGGGGAATTTGCACGCTGGAGGCGGGGCGTGTCGTGATGGCGGGGTGCTGTTGCAGCCAGCGCATGTACCCGAAAGACTGGTCGGTGGTCAGGGGGATCGGCAGGGTCTCGTCCAACACGACCGGTCCGGCTGCCGTAAGCGTGTCCACCAGACTCGGCACGGGTCCTTCCGCTTCTAAGCACAAGGTCCAGGCAGCATCCTCGGCGACCTCAACAGTCGTCAGTTCAGCTTCAAGGGTGGCTGGGGGCGTTGTCGGAAGGGCCTCTGTGAGAACACGCTGTTCGTTTGGGGCAAACGACAGCTGATGGCGCGTCTTTTCGACGGCCACCCATAGGTCGGTGGGGTCGTCGTCCCAGAGGTTCGAAGGAGGATCCGCAAGGTCCAGTCTCCACTTTCCCCATTGCTCGCAGCGCCCCCTTGCCATGTTGCTGAACGCAGTGCTAAGCGGGCCGGCGAGACGCCGCTTGATCTGGAGTTGGTCGTCTCGCATCTTCAGGTTGAGAGCAGGATCTTCGGTGGGCAAATACAGGTCAGTCTGGGTGGTTGTCTCCACCGATCCCAACGTCATGAACCACTCGCGGAGGGCGTCGGGAAGGGGCGCCGGGCCAAACCAGCGAGCTTCGAGGGTGAAGGTCATCGGGGAGAACGAAACTAGAGGGGGTACTCGGAGGGCAGGCCTGACCGGAACGGGATTCGACCCTGCAAGAGGCCGAAACAGAAGAGTCCTCAGCCCCGGCGGCCATGGATTGAATTAGCACTACGCTTCACGCGCACAGCAGTTCAGACACCCACCCATTCTCGATGCGTCGGTTTGTCTTGTCTTGGGGTTTTGAGGCGGTCTCGGCAAGTGACCGGTGGGGACTCGTGTGGGCCATGGTGGCGGCGATGAGCCTGTCCTGGGGGGCTCACCCCAGTGCGGCGCAACAGGTGACGCAGGGCACCGACGACGTGTATTCCGTAACCTATCGGCCGTCCGAGGTCGAGTACAAGACGTATCCCGGCGATCCTTTCGACTTTATCGTCCAAGAGGGGACTGAAGATTCTGCATGGCGCATTCGGCGGGCTCTGGAGCGCACCCGGGACGGAACGGCTGCCCTCATGGGAGTGCGTTCGTCTCTTCGTATGCCCGTAGTGGTCGATGGCTTTTCAGACCGGTCGAACGGATTCGTCACGCCCTTTCCGTTCAAGCAAGAGATCGAGGCCCCAAGTCTTCGGGACGACGCTCTCGTTGCCCGAGCATCCTCCTGGCCGGCGATTGTGGGGCCGCACGAGCTCGTCCATGCGGCTCAGGCGGAGATTGATTCGGGGTTTGGGTATGGATCCGTTCTCCGGTTTTTCGCGCCGGACGTGGCACGGGCAAGCAACCTCACAGCGCCACGGGGCGTGCTGGAGGGCGCCGCCGTCTACCGCGAGAGCCGCATTGAGGAGGGGGCGGGCCGCCTCAACGCACCTCTCTTCACCATGAAGATGCGGGCGGCCATGCTGTCCGACGACCCCTGGTCGCTCACCCAGATGTTGGAGCCCCCTGGCTACACGCAGCCCTTCAACCGGTTTTACATTGGTGGTGCGCACGCCTTCGAGTCTTGGGCCGAGCAGTCCGACACGACCAGCACCTCGTTTTTTCGCCAGGCCACGGCCCTCCATCACCAGTTTCCATTTTTGGGGTTTGGGGTAAGCTTGTGGAGCGGCCTAGGAGAGCCCCCCGGCCGCATTGCCGACGATCTGCGGTCAACGCTCAGGGACGCATATCAGCGGGATTTGGACCGTCGCCGCCCGTTCACCGATGCCCGCCGCATCGCCGGCCAGCCCGGCCGCAACTACCGACGGCCCTACTGGCTTGATGAGGATACCCTGGTGGCCTATCTGCACGGATACGATGTCCGACGGGGCTTCTACCGGGTCGACGTTGAGTCGGGGCAGCGGTCTCTCATTCGTGTGCAGTCGATCACAGAGGATTACACCTACAGTTTGAGTCGGGACACGAGTGCGCTCTACGCGTCCCGGTACGTACCGAACCCCTGGGTGCCTACGCAAGACGTGGCCGAGGCCGAGCGGGTGCGGTTGAGCGATGGCGCCGCTACCCAAATTACGGACGACGGACGCGTCTTTGCACCGGTCGAGGCCCCGGACGGATCACTCTGGGCTGTCCAGAACGATGGGGCCTTCAGCCAGTGGGCTACGGTGCAGGAAGACTCCGCGACGGCCCTAACTGATTTCGAGCGAACCCGCTTCAAGCAAATCGCGCCGTCCCCAGCGGGACATGAGATTGCTGTTTTGCTAAATGTAGAGGGCACGCAGCGACTCTACCGGGCGGACCCGTCCGGACAGAAGCGTCCCCGGCTGCGACCGTGGCTTGGGTTGCGGGACGCGGTCCTCTACGATATCAGTTGGGGACCCGCCGGCCGCTATCTGCTCTTTGCGGCCGATCTCGGGGGCCCCGTCAATGTCTTTGCGTTTGACACGCAGGAACGCAATGTTCGCCGCCTTACGAACGTCAGGTTTGGGGCGTTCGAGCCGACCTTGTCTCCCGGTCGCGAGTCGGTCGCATTTGTCGAATACCGGCACGAGCGACACGAGCTTGCCCGCATTCCCTTTCGCCCGCAGTCGGCCCCGGTGGTCGACTCTGCGCAGGTCATTCTGGGCGAGCAGTCGCCTCAGCCGCCCTCCCGTCGCGTGCAGTCCCCCGAGTCTTCAGGCCTGGGGCCAGGCCGCTCGTACGAGGCTTGGCGTCACCTGGCCCCCCGCATGGTGTTTCCCACTCTTGCCTTTGATCTGGAGGAGGCCGATCAGCCCGAAGCGGATCGCTTTGAGCGCCTCGGGATGGGGGTCGGCGTTGGGGTGGCGGGGAGCGACCCGCTGGGGCGATGGCGCTATCGGGGACACGGATTTTGGCAAGACGGGCGATTCTGGGGCTCGGCGACTGCCCAGACGGGCCGGTGGCTCTTGCGTCCGTCGCTTACGGCGTTCAATACTCCCGAGACCCTGCCGGTACGGCGCAGGGTGGAGGGGCGGACGCGTGCCGCACGAGTTGGATTCGAGGAGCGAGGCGTGTCCCTCAGGATGCGGGTTCCTGTTCGGCTTCGGTCCAATGTGTATCGGAGTGCGTTGTCCCTGTCATTGGGGGCCGAGTATCGACAAACCCGGTACTTTGGCTCTGCCCTGCGCACCCTGGCGGCGGACCGCGCGACGCGTCTACGCCAGTGGCGCGACCGCGCGACGCTGCTGCCTCGGGCGGCCTGGGCACATCGTGTGCAGCAGAACCCGCGGGACCTCGTGCCCAATCAAGGCCTCGTGGTCCAAACCCGTGCTGAGATTGACGCTTGGGCGCGGGACGTGCCGGCAAGCCGGGCCCTCATGTCGGAGGTGGATGCCTACCTGCCGCTCTCCCTTCGAAGCCACACCGGTGTGCGGTTGGGAGTAGGGGTGCTGTCCCAGAATGCCGGAGCGGTGCTCGGCACCCGTCAGTTTGTCCCGCGAGGCTACGAAGACGTGTCGCTCGGGGCTGGTTCGTTTGTTCGCCTCGGGGCGGAGGTTACGCAGCCGCTCTGGTACATCGACGATGGGTCGACCCTTGTCCCTTTCTATGCGAAAGCGCTCTACGGCTATGGGTTTGGCCAGACGCTGACGGAGGTCGGCGCCGCCGGCCCTACCTACTCCTCCGTGGGGGCGGGGCTTGGGCTTCAGTTTCGCTTCTTCTATGCCCTTGAGTTTGATCTCCAGATTGGGGCTGCGGTACGGTTGGAGCCCGGCGACCTCGATCTGGTATGGCGCTAGTGCAGAGGGAAGGGGCCCTCTGTTGGCTTTTAGCGCGCCTGGACGAACTTGTGTCGGGGGAGAGCGTTAACTGGCTCGCATTGGTTGTTCACCAGTCCGTTCTGCCTGTATGGAAACGCTCCGTTGCAAGACGTGTGGATGCGAAAGTCTGCGTCCGATGCAGGTCGTCTTCGAAGAAGAGGATGAATTCGACAATCTGATTGGGGAAGAGCAAGAATCTCGGTTTTACAGCTGCCAAGTCTGTGGCGACAACTGGCTGTCGGTAAAGGAGAAGACGGCCGATGGCGAGTGCACCATCACATTTGTCCATCAGATGGGGACATCGCCTGTCCTCAAACGCGTGGCCCACATGTCGAATCCGGTGGTGGTTTCCGACGAGAGCGTAGACGAGTGGGAATACTTCAAAGGGGACAAGCCGGTGGATGAGTCCGACTGGGAAGCGACCCTCTCAGATCGACGTGACACGCTCAAGGCCACCTGTGTGAACTAGACAAGACCGAACCTGCTCGTTGCTTCACGCAACGCCGTGTTTGGGGTATGACCTCGTGCCCGGGGCCCGAAGTGGGCCCTGGGCTTTGCTTTTTGGGATTCAGACGACGACTATGCCGGATTGAGCGTGCTCTCGATGGCCTCCGTCAGGTCGTCTCGGGTAAACGGCTTGCTGACGTACTCGTCAAACCCCTTTTCAAGAAAGTCTTCGCGGTCGCCCGGCATGGCATAGGCTGTGAGGGCAATGGCCGAGACTTGGGCCATTCCGTCTTGTTCTCGGATGAGATGAAGCAAATCCGTTCCTGTCTGGTCCTCGCTAAGGTTTATATCGAGCAGTAGTACGTCGAAGGATCCGTTTTCGACCGAGCTCAAGGCCTCTTTGACGCCGGGCACTACCTTCGTATCGTACGATTCCTTGAGCAGGTGTTCGAGCAAGAGTTGCGTTTCCGAATTGTCTTCCACGGCCAAAATGCGGGGGCGCTTCGAGGAGGGCATAAGGCAGGTGGGGGGGGAGAGCCGAGAGAAAACGACGGGGTGGAGGCTTCGTCCGTAAGTTGGGGTCTCTACTGCGTTTGCTGGATCGGTCTGATTCTCCGAAAAATATCCTAGGGGGTGTTTCGTGAGAACACCGCTTCGTTCCGATGGCCGGTGCCCGATCGTCAGGTCAGACTGACATTGATCCTGGTTAGCGGGCGACCTTCGGTTAGAAAGAATGGCGGTGGAGGATCCTCGAAGCGGCTCTCAGAACAATAGGCAGCGAGGCCTAAAGGGTGAAATCTAGACCTTTTGAAGACGCATCGCTTTGGGAACCACAAGAGCGAATGTGTCGGCGGGCTCGAGGATCCGCATAAGGTTTTCTGACCAATTATCATGCCAGACTTCCATGGAGACGCAACCTTGACTGCTGTCCTACAGGGTCCAGTGGATCTGAAGTCGCACTTCGCGGCGCCGGGTTCCGTCCACTCGATTGAGGCCGGAGCCGATTTTGGTACGGTTATCATAGCGGGTAACCCCGTACTTGGCCTCGAGCGTCAGCGAGGAGAACGGGTTGTATCGAATTAGAAGGTACGATCGGCGACCTCGATCGAAGAATACCGGTGCCGAGAAGCTGTACCTCAAGTCGTGCTCGTAGGCGTAGATCCGAGCTGCAAATCCATCCGTGTCAAACACCGCAATTCGCGCGTCGGTGGTAATGGCGGGATGAGGACGCCAACGAAGACCCTGGGCCAAGAAAAACCCCTGTGAGTCGGTCTGTGGCGTAGAGTGTTGAGAGAGTTCGACCCGTGTTCGCACGGTCAGGGCGTCGCTGAACGAATACTCAGTATGCCAGCGCACGGATCGGCGGTATTCTCGCTGGAGGCCTTCGAGGCGACGGCCCCCCCTTTGGTATTCGGTGCCCACCTCCTCACTGCGCACCCGCGCCTGCAGGTAGCTGGAGAGCCAGGGGCGAGGCTCGTATTTGAGGACCCCACGCGCCTCCCAACCCGTGGTGGGACGTGGCACGGCAAAGCGGAGCCAGGGCGCGCGATACTGGTCGACGTACGTTCCGAGGGTCCAATTCGGGGCCAGACGGAGCTGAAGGCCGGTGTAGACTCCGAGTTCGTTTTGGGGGCGGCGTCCACCGCCGAACGCGTTTCCGTGGAAGGAGGCAAAGTCGTAGGGATACCGACGCCCGACCATGATTGCCTCCGCGTAGTCCCCGTCCATGGCAGCGCCCAGGAGGCCGCCATACGTCCCGCGGGGCGAGCGGGCGAGTTCGCCGAACAGCGTGTAGTCTCCCAAGAAGGCGGTTCCATACGCCCCGAGCATCGAGGTTGAGTGCCCTGCGACCCGGAACTGCCGATAGGGTGTGTTTCCGGGCCGAAGGGGACGAGAGAAGCGCGCGCGGTACCCTGTGATCCCCAGTCGGAGCGTAGAACGGTGATACTCCAGTGCCCCCCCGACTGTCGTTTCCCCAAATGTTCCTTTGCGGGCAAGCTCATTGGGGGTCCGGTGTCGTCCGCTGCCCGACACGGTCCGCACCGGAAGTGGGCCCTCGGCATCAGCGAATGAGGAATCGACCGACGCGTCCCGGTGTCGGCGCGAGGCGAAGGCCGTTAGAACCCATCCTCCCGGCAGTCCTATGGTCCCGGCCAGTCCTCTGAAAAAGTTCGTCTCCGAGGCTGAGCGGTACGGACGAATCCCTCGCCCGCGTTTTTGGGCCGGGGCGATCGGGTCTCGCCCCTTGCCAAACCGGAGGCCCTGCCAAAGGGCGATGCCCTGGCCGAACTGGGCCGTAAAGTCGCCAACCACGAACGTCTCGAAGGGGCCGAGGTCGCGGAGGGCGAGGCTTCCCGTCACGTGATCGAATCCGTAGGTCTGTGTGTCGGGCGCCCATCGGAACTGCTCGCCGGGATCTTTATCGAGCGTCAGTGCAAGTTGAAGGCGGCGCTCATGGTCGAGCCGAAGACGGGTCGTGAAGCGTCCCGGAGGGCCCAAGAAGCGATCCTCGTGGAAGCCACGGCCCAAATCGAGCCGCCGCGAGTATCGCTGCGTGAGGCTGAATGTAAGGTTTGACACGATGGTGCCGAACGCGGGAAACAGCGACGGCGGAGCGCCGGGGCCGAGGCGCACAAATGGCCGTATGGCCCGAATCGTTGCGGCGTCGAGCCCGTCCACAGTCTGTAGATCACCGACCGAATCAAATGGTCCGTGTGTGTCGCGGTGCTGCACGATGCGATGAGCGTCCTTCATTGACAACTCGGGGAGCACCGATAGGTCCGCGGCGGACGCTTGGTTGAGAACGAGGGGACGCGCCCGCAAGTCGGCATACTGCTCCGCCGCCAGAGTGGCCGTCCGGTCTGCGGTGTTGAGCGCATCCAGGACGGACTCGAGAGTCGAGGCGACCTCTGTCGTGTCCGTCTCCAGCGTGTCTTGGCGAGACTGCCCAGTGGCCGGAGTCGGCCCGATGATCGGAAGGAGGCCGATCAGTGCCGCTAACGTACGGTGGAAGGGGGGCGAGGCCGGGCACATGGAAACGCTCTTCTACCAGGAAACGTCCAATGATGCAGAAGGAGACCAGCCGAGGGCCGCGTGCTGTTCGGCGGCGATGTGTATCCGTATCCAGTCGAGACGGAGTCCTACGCCACCGGTGAACCGGGTGGGACTGGTGGTGGCGCCGGCACGTAGGGCCAGTACAGACAGTGGAGAAACTTCCAGCCCGCCCCGCACGGCGGCCGGGAAGGACAGGTCTTTGTACACGTCCATGGCAACCGTCAGGCGGTCGCTCGCGCGGTACTGGAGCCCCACTGACAGCGTTTGGGGGAGGGGCTCGTCCTCGACCAACGAGGGGCCGTTTACATTCGTGGCGTGGGCGCCCAGGTGCAGAGTGGACAGGAGCGGCAGCAGAAGGCCGAGGTGAACCCCGATCGCGCCAGTGCTGCCGTACCCCTCGATGCGCGTATGGTAGTACCGCCCTGTAAGACCCACCTGCATGCGACGGCTGGTCCCGAAGGAGAGCCCCCGTGCATAGCCCACACTGTAGTGGACCTCCCGGTACGCATCGTCCCCAAAGGTGCTGGCCCCTCCTGAGATGCTGCCCCACGCAGTGGGCCAAGTTCCGGTCACGGAGCCGTACCGAAGGGACGAGAGCCCAAACGACTCGCGTACGAAAAACGAAACCGCCCGCTGAGAGCGCCGGGCCGGAACGGCAGGGTTGGCATGCACGCCGGCCGCCCCCGTGAGGGCGGTCGAGGCGTAGCCTAGAGCAGATGACCGGGCACCGCCGAACAGATCGTACGCAGACTGACCGTGGATCGGTGGCGGGCCGACCATCAAGCATCCGACGACAAAAAGCCCCAAGAAACGGTGCATGGCAGTGGGGCGACTGTGGCCATGTGACTATGCACTAACGGTACTGTCTAAAATTTGTAAAGTCAAATACAAAGAACGACAGCAAGGACCCAGAAACGAAGACACAGCGGTCTTCTTCGTGGGATGGTTTCGGGAACGAAAGCGAAGGAGACAGGCAGAAACCTCTAACTGAGCAGAGAGGTAGTACGACCCTATCATCACTTGCTCATCGGTCTTCCACTGTGATCGTGCACAGGACACTGATGGCTGTGTGGGGGCTCTTCGTTGTGGGGATGCTGCTTCTCGTCCCTCCCGCCGCCGGGCAAGAGTTGCAGTGTCGCGTGCAGATCGATGACTCGCAGATCAGCGGGGCGGAGTCGGAGTTCGACTTCCTCAGCGACCTTGAACGACAAATTCGAGAGTACATGAACACCCGCTCGTGGACGGACGACGAGTTTCGTCCCCACGAGCGGATCTCGTGCTCGATGCAGGTTGTCCTCCTGGAGTCGATCAACCTTTCCGAGTTTCGGGCCCGACTCATCGTGACGACCCGCCGGCCCATTCATGGAACCTCGCAGTCCTCGGTCGTGGCCCGGGTGAATGACCCGGAGTGGCGCTTCGAGTACAGTCGAGGATCGTCTCTCAATCACGACCTCGACCGGTACAACGCGCTGACGTCGGTGCTCGACTTCTACGCCTATCTGATTCTGGGCTACGATTACGACACGTTCAGCGCGCTCGGGGGAACGCCTTACTTCGACCAAGCCCAGACCGTGGCCGATCGGGCGGAAGGAAGTGGGGACCCAGGATGGTCGACGGTGGGGACGCAGCAAACGCGAGCGCAGCTCCTTTCGGATCTTCAATCCCAGCGCCACGAGCCCTTGCGTCGCGTCTATTACACGTACCACCGGCAGGGCCTCGATCGGTTTGTGAAGGAGCCCGACGCGGCACGAGAGCGCATGATAGAGGTTCTCGAGTCGCTGGAAACGCTGAATGACCGCCTCTCCCAATCCTATGCCCTAAACTTGTTCTTCGCGACGAAGAATCGAGAGCTCACCGCGGTTTTTGAAGGAAGTGATGTTGAGAGCACGGCCCACGGCCTTCTCGTCCAGATGGATCCGTCACACTCATCGCAGTACGACCAGCTCACGAAATGAGGGGCTTCTGAAGCCTTCGCCGATGAGAACGTTGTCCCCTCGTCCTAAACGGGGCGGGGCATGTTCGAATGATGTGTACAGACCGTGGATTCTAGGACCATCCGGGAGTCTCCTCCGTTCAGTCATCCGGATTTGAGGGATAACTCCCGTATACGTTAGATCCGTATCGGCTTCGTGTCTACGAATTCACGAGTCGGGCGGGGACAGCGTCCACCGAAGCCCGCATATTTTTGATCGAGCCGTGTCAGCCACGATATGTCAGACAAAGACGGAGAAGCAAAAGAAAAAGCCCTTGACCTTGCCGTTGAGCAGATTCAACGGGATCATGGAGAGGGGGCGATCATGCGCCTCAGTGATGATCCGCACCAGGAAGTAGAGGCGATCCCGACCGGGTCGCTCGCACTGGATGACGCTCTGGGGGTGGGCGGCGTACCGCGGGGGCGCATCATTGAAGTTTTTGGGCCTGAGTCGTCGGGCAAGACGACCCTGGCAACCCACATCGCTGCCGAGGCGCAGAAGCTTGGGGGCACGGCTGCATTCGTGGACGCCGAGCACGCGTTCGACCCCAACTATGCCGAGCAGCTCGGGGTGGACACGGATGAGTTGCTCATTTCTCAGCCGGACACGGGCGAACAGGCCTTAAACATTACCGACACGCTGGTGCGCAGTGGGGCGCTCGACGTGATCGTGATCGACTCGGTGTCGGCGCTTGTGCCGCAGGCGGAGTTGGAAGGAGACATGGGGGACACTCATGTGGGCCTGCAGGCGCGCCTCATGAGTCAAGCCCTCCGCAAGCTGGCTGGCACCATCAATCGCACCAAGACATCCCTGATCTTCATCAACCAGATCCGGATGAAAATCGGAGTGATGTTTGGAAATCCGGAGACCACGTCCGGCGGGCGGGCCCTAAAGTTCTACTCCTCGGTCCGTATGGATATTCGCCGGATTGGGGCGGTGAAGGATGGACAAGAGGTCGTGGGAAACCGCACCCGCGTGAAGGTGAAGAAGAACAAGGTTGCGCCCCCGTTCAAGGAGGCGGAGTTTGACCTTATCTACGGGGAGGGGATCTCTTCGCTCGGAGAAATGATTGACCTTGGAACGGAGTACGGCATTCTCCAGAAGCGGGGGTCGTGGTACTCGTACGAAGACGAGACCATTGCACAGGGGCGCGAAAATACGAAGGAGTGGCTGGAGGACAATCCTGAGCAGCGAGAGGCGATCAAATCGGCCATCCGCCAAGAGATTGGGCTTGCGTCGGGGGACGCTGAGCCTGATGCAGACGAGGAGGGGGACGGTGAAGAAGAGTCTGAGGCGGCCGTGGAGGATGCGTAGACCATGGCTGCCCAACGGTGTGCCCGGGGATCGGTCTGGCTGCTCGTCATTCTCGTATGGGTCGGGGGGGAAGAGCCGACCCGGGCTCAGTCTTCCCCCTCTTCGTCTGGTGCGTCCACCACATCCTTCTGTGCGGAGGCGCCTGACCGATCGCTCGACCTTCGGGGCCTCGGGCTCGTCTACTGCACGACCCAGCCCGTGATTTCCGGGGGGCTACGGGGGGCCCATCGCTCGGCCCGCCCCGCGTTTTATGGGGCGGTCCCGGCCGCGTGGGGCGGAGCGCTGCTCACTGAAGACGCGGCCGTCCGCGCTGCTGCCTATCGTCTAACCCTGACCCAGGGGCTCACGTACGGGCTCGTCGTCGGAGCAAAGCACGCGGTGGGGCGCGCCCGGCCCTACGTCCACTGGCCGCTGGAAGCACGCGCCGACCGCCACAGCCCGCCCGCCCCGGGAGACGCACACCTCTCGTTTCCATCGGGGCACGCGTCCTTATCGGCGGCACTCGTCACGTCGTGGGGGCTGTCCTTCCCACGATGGTATGTGGTGGCGCCCGGCGCACTATGGGCCCTGGGGGTTGCGCTGAGTCGGGTGCATCTTGGTGTGCACTATCCCAGCGACGTGCTCGCCGGGGCCGTTCTGGGGATCGGGGTGGGGCTGCTCGTCCACCAGCTTCGTCACGCCGTGACGCCCCCGCCCCTCCGTGCATCCTCGGATGCATCGTTTGGCGTTCCACTGTTTCTGCAGGTGCGCTTCTGAATCCGCGGGGCCCTCTGTCCCGTCGTGACGGACGCCGGCGTTCCGCAGCAGACGCAAGGGAGGCCTCTCCCTTGGCGAATGCGGTGTGCGTCTTCACACGCTGGGCTGTATACTGAATAGCGCTGTTTTCTTTGCCACTAAGGCCCCAAGGTCTATGGCCACTGTGCATCCGTTTCGGGCCGTGCGCCCCCTTCCCCAGCACCATGAAGAAATTGCGTCGGTGCCCTACGACGTGGTCGACACCGCCGAGGCGCGCGCCCGAGCCGAGGACCGGCCGCGCAGCTTTTTGCATGTGGCCCGGCCCGAAATTGATCTGTCTCCGGAGCAAGAGCTGTACGAGGACGCCGTCTACGAACAGGGGGCCGTCAACCTGCGCCAATTCGTTGAGGCGGACTACACGCTGCGGGAGGAGAAGCCCACCGTTTACGTCTATCGTCTCGTGATGGACGGCCGCGAACAGATTGGCGTGTTTGGGGGCGTATCGGTCGCGGAGTACGACGAGGGCACCATCGTGAAGCACGAAGAGACGCGTCCGGCCAAAGAGGACGACCGGACCCGGCACATCCTCGCCCAGCAAGCCCACGCCGAGCCCGTCATGCTGACGTACCGGGACGACGAGACGATTCATGCGCTCGTGTCGAACGTTCAGGCGCAAGAACCGCTGTACGACTTCGAGGCGGACGATGGCGTGCGGCACACGGTCTGGAAGGCCTCGGCGCCGGGCCCGCTCGTCGAGGCGTTTCAGGCCGTGGAGCACCTCTACATCGCAGACGGACACCACCGATGCAAGGCGGCCAGTCGAGCCGCGGCGACGCTGCGACAATCTGAAGGAACCGCGCCGGGTGATGAGGCGGACGTGCCCGGATACGAGCTGTTTACCGCGGTCCTCTTCCCGATGAGTCACATGCACATCATGGCCTACAACCGGGTCGTCCATGTGCTGCCCTCGTCGCCCGGCGACTTCTTGGAGCACCTGGCTCGCGACTTTGATCTGGAGCGGGACGTCGACGACCCGGTGCCGGCCCAGAAAGGAACCGTGTGCCTGTATTTGGATGGGGCCTGGCACCGGCTGGTGCTCCCGGACACGGAGGGGGACCGAGTGGTCGATCGGTTGGACGTGTCGCGCCTAAGCGAGCATCTTCTCGAGCCCTGGCTCGGCATCACCGATCAGCGCCGGGACCCCAACATCGACTTCGTGGGTGGCATCCGGGGGACAGATGCGCTGGAGGCCCGGGTGGCGACCGGGGCGGCCCAGCTGGCCATCAGCATGTACCCGACCCGCATTGAAGAGCTGGTTGCGGTGTCGGACGAGGGCAGCCTGATGCCGCCGAAGTCCACCTGGTTCGAGCCGAAGCTCCGGAGCGGACTACTGGTGCACGACTTTGCGGAAGACGTGCCCGACGATGCGTCGGTGACGCCTGCAATCTAAAAGCGGGTCCTATACGGGTCCCGTAGCCCCAGTGGCTGCCCCAGTGGGGGAATGGGGGGCTAGTCCACGAACAGAAGGTCAATCTCACGGTCTTCGACGCTGGCGCTCGCCACTTCTACACGGACCGAGTCGCCGGGCCGGTAGGAAGTGCCGTTGTTCTCGCCCCGAAGCGTGTACGTCGATTCGTCGTACACGTAGTAGTCGTCCATTTCGCGGACGTGGACCAGTCCCTCGACCAGAAGGTCGGTGATCTCGACGAAGACCCCAAACTTCGTCACGCCGCTTACGACCCCGTCGAACGTTTCGCCGACGTGGTTTTTCACGTACTCGACCTGTTTGAGCTTGACAGACTCGCGCTCGGCCTGCTCGGCGTTTCGCTCCTGCTCCGAGCAATGCTCGCACCGGGCCGCGAGGTCTTCGACGTCTGCGGGGGCCCCGCCCTTGGCGTAGCGTTTGAGTAGCCGGTGGACCATGAGGTCTGGGTACCGCCGGATGGGGCTCGTGAAGTGAGAATAGTAGTCGAAGCCAAGGCCGTAGTGGCCGATGTTGCCGACGGCATATTCGGCCTTCGACATGGCACGCAGGGCTGCCCGCACGATAACCTGTTCCTCCGGCTCCCCCTGAACCTCATCGATGAGGGCCCCAAGGTCCGAAGAGCGTGCATTGCCGTCGGTGAGGGGAAGCTCGTGGTCGAACACGCGAACGTACTCGGCGAGCTGCTGAATTTCCTCGCTGTCGGGACTGTCGTGCACCCGGTACACAAAGGGCAGCGGCTCGTCGGTGCCGTTCGTGCGGTGGCGGGCGACGTGTTCCGGCGCGGCGATGTGCTTCGCGACGGTCCGGTTGGCGAGCAGCATGAACTCCTCCACGAGCCGGTTGGCCCGAAGGCGCTCTTTCCGTACAATGTTCGTGGGGGTGCCGTCCTCATCCAGGATGACGTTCACCTCGTCGGAGCCGAAGTCGATGGCGCCGTCCTGCATTCGGCGTTGGGTGAGGGTTTTGGCAAGCCGGTTGGCCTGCACCACGTCCGCCGCCATCTTGTCTTCGGGGTAGCCCCCTTCGATGTAATCCTGGGCGCGGTCGTAGGTGAGGCGCTCCTGGGAGTGAATGACCGTCTCGCAGATCTCGTAGTCCACCAGGGTGCCCTGCGGGGTCACTTCCATGAGGATGGAGAAGGCGAGCTTGTCCTCGTGGGGCCGCAACGAGCACACCTTGTTCGAAAGTTTCTCGGGGAGCATGGGGATGGTGCGGTCCACGAGGTACACGCTCGTGCCGCGCTCCAGCGCCTCCGCGTCGATGGCCGAGTCCGGCTCCACATAATGACTTACGTCCGCGATGTGGACGCCGACCTCGTAGTGGCCGTTGTCGAGCTTCTCGACGTGGAGGGCATCGTCGAAGTCCTTTGCGTCGACCGGGTCGATCGTAAAGATCGGCTTGTCGCGCAGGTCGCGACGGCGCTCGATCTCATCCTCGGGAATTGCGACAGAAATGTCTTTAGCTTCGGCCTCCACCTCGTCGGGGAAGTCGGCCTTCACGTCCATGCTCATGGCGAGGGATAGCACCCGCACGTTCGGGTCGTCCGACGGGCCGATGACCTGGAGGACGCGGCCCTCAGGGGATGCCTTCCGGTCGTCAAACCGGTCGATGGACACCATGACCTTTTCGCCGTCTTTCGCGCCGCTGAACGCCTCCGGCGTGACGTAGATATCTTGCAGAATGCGCTGATCATCCGGCTCCACGAATGCGAAGTCGCTGCGGTGGCGAAAGGTGCCAACCACCTTGGTACAGCGCCGCTCTACCACCTCGAGGACCTCACACTCGCGCTTTTTGTCCTCCGGCGCCCGGGCGGCCACGGCGACGCGGACGAGATCTCCGTGGAGGGCCTCGCCCATGTTTGCCTCCCGAATAAAGAACTCCTCGTCTCGATCCGTGGCCTGAACGAAGCCAAAGCCGTTTTCGTGACACTGGAGGACGCCCGTGTGCCGGCGGGTGGTGCTCGCCTTGGTCTTGTACTTTCGGCCGTCTCGCTTCACGAGCTGCTGGGCGGTCATCTCTGCAAGCACGTCGCAGAACTGGAGATAGGTCTCGTTGTCCTCAATCTCGAGTGCCTCGGCGATCTCGTGGGAGCGATGAGCGTCGTTGGGGTGTTCTTGCAGAAAGGCGAGAATGTCCTGTCGGAGACTGTCAACTTGCGTCTTCGTAATGGCGGTAGAATTCTGTGCTGAAAGAAGGAATCAGTATGAATCTTGTAATGCGCAACGACGGCCTGCCCGTCCGCGTTCGAACCGCACGAAAAAGTCACAGAGGCTCGCCCTCGGAGGTGGTCTCTTGTGCTTCGGCTGAGGCGGTGGAGTCGGGCGGGGAGAGGGACGGCTGGGCAACTGGAACGGTCTCGTCGTCGTCCGACGGGTCGTCGCCGGGCAACATCCAGCCGAAGATGCTGTGCAGGAGCGACCGCCAGGTTGAGAACTGGGTCTGGTACGACACGCCGGCCCCACGGCTGCTCGTGAGGGCCCGGTTCTGGGTCAACTCGTCCCCGGTCCGCCGGTAGAAGACCTTGGCACTGACGCTGGGACTCAGTCGCACCTCCACCACGAACTCCCCCTGCGGCCCCTCGGCGCGCTGGGCATCCGATTCGGCCGGATCGTCGTTGGTATACAACCCCTCGCCCCGAATGATCAGGCGCTCGTTGAGCAGGCGCAGCGCCACCCCGTAGATTAGATCGAGATTGCTCGGGTCCTCCCCCTGCACGCCGAAGTTGAGATCAACGTTGGGAAAGGCTTGGCCAAGGTACCGGTTGAGCTGGCTCGAGACGAGCTGAGACACGCTGTTGAAGGCCAGCTGGTTGCCTGCCGTCGTCAGCTGGTTGCTTTCCCCGTCGGGGCCGGCGGCACCATTCTGCGTGATCGATTCGGTCGTGAACAGGAAGGTGTTCGTCAACAGCACGCTGGTGGCGTACTCGGTAGTGCGGGCGGGCTGGTTCAAGATGGCGTCCAGCGTCTCGGAGCCAATGAGGTTGCGCTCCTCGCTCCGCGTCATCGACAGGCTGAGGTCCACCTGCGGCGAGGCCACACGCCCGGTGATGGCCAGTTGAACAGTCACGGGAATCCGTCCACTGTTGCTGTCGAAGCCGGGCAGGCCGGAGGGGGAGGCGCGGGTGCGGTACTCGGCATCGAGGTCCAGTTGGGCATTCGTGGGACTGCCGTCCCAGGTGATGGTGCCCTCGTTGATGCTGAACCGACGCACAAACACCTCCCCGGCCGTGAACAGGTAGGTACCGCTGGTTGCTTCGAAGGACCCGAAGACCGAAAAGTCCCCTTCTTCCCGTTGCAATTGAACCCGTCCGGCTCCCACAACTGTCACCACGTCTCCGACCAGCGGATCAAAGACGAGGTTGACCGTAGACTCGTCCGGAGCCGTAACGTTGAGATTAAGGTTGAGGCCCTCCACAAACGAAGGCACCCCCTCCGGACGGTCGGCCAAGATGTTGGGGCGGCGCGACAGTTGCGACACGGAGGGAGGCTGGCCCGTCGAGTCGGCGAAGACGATGAAGCCCGCATCTTGTTGTACCGACCGACCAGAGACGGGAATGTAGAGTTCGCTGTCGGGCGTCGTCCGAGCCGCGTTCGATGCGAGGGTGGCATCCGGCAGGGGGCCGGTGAGGCGGAGGGGGCCTGTGCCGCGAATACGACCGTAAAACGGAAGGTCTTCGGCCTGCGACACGTCGATCACGGTGATTCCGTCCAGCGAGGCCGACAAGTCGAAAGAGAAGAACTGGTAGTCGTTGAACAAAATGCTCCCGTCCACGGTGGCCGTTCCCTCATCATCCTGGACCTGGAGCGTGCGGGCGTGGATCCCCTGTTTGTCCACCTCGACCGGGCCTTCCACTTCGTAGGCCAATCCAAAGACCGGCAGTTCGACGGCCCCGTTCACGATGTCGAAGTCTGCCTCGAACCGGGGATCGCTTATCCGACCGCCAATGTGGAGCGGTCCGCGAACGAAGCCTTGGACTCCGGCAACGCGCTCTTCGAAGATGTATCGAAGGAAGAACAGGTCAGCCCGATCGATGTCTACGGCAAGGTCCAAGGTCTCGCCCGACGGCAGGGCCGACGTGCGTTCGGTGGCCGCGGAGTAGAGCCCGTCTGGTAGGCGCACGCGCCCGGACACGGAAATGTCATTGGGCTCGACCGCACGAGCCTCTGAGGACACCAGTGCGGAGCGTTCCAACGCCTCCATGCGTTGGGCCTCCGCACGAAGCTGGCCTTTTATCTGGAGATCTGGAGAGTTTGCCTCGTAGGAGAGTCGAAGCTGGGCAGAGCCCAGAATGCGACGGTCGAAGGAGAGGTGCTGCACCGCCACATCACTCTCCAATTGAGGGCGGCCTAGCGCGCTCCGCAGATGCACCTCGCCGTTCAGGGTACCGCCGATGAGGTACGGGAGCCCTACCGTTTTCGAGATGGGAGGGAGGTGCACGTTTTGGGCTTCCAGCGACAGCCGGTCTGCTGAGCGCGCCGAGGCGATGCCCCCAATTCGGACTTGCTGGGGGGACGGTGTGGTCGGGTGAGGGTGCTGGAGAACCAAAGGTGTGACGACGAGGGCGTCCGAGTAAACCCGCAGGGACGCGGCGGACGCGCTGGTCCACTCGGCCCCCTCGACGGTGGTCGAGAGGGTCCGGAGGCGCAGCTCGTTCGTGCTGGGTGTAATGAGGATGTCGCCGGACAGGCGCGTCGAGTTCGCAATCCCGAGGCTATCGGCCTCCAGTTGGAGCCGTCCGGTGCGGCCGCCGTACGTAAGGGCGGCGGTCACATCCTTGAGGGGGGCACCGCCCAGGGCGGCGTCCGTTGCGGAAACGGTCGCGGTAATCGTTGTGGATTGTGCGAGCGGCGCGCCAAGGTGGCTGGACACGCCGTATTCGGCCCTGAAATCGGTTGCGGTGCTTGCGTTCGTCCGAAGAAACTCGGCGGAGACGTGTCCAGTGGATCGGAGGCTGTCGGGGCCAAGCGCGAGGTGTGTTTCGGCGGTCAAGCGTTTGGCCTCTTCGGGAAAGGCCGGCCACCACGCATGCAGAATTCTGGGCTGTAGGACCCGAACCGTTGCGCGGACCTGCCGCGGCGATTGGGTCTGGAGGGACACGAGAGACGAAGAGTCGGGCGGGGAATACAGGGAGGGCTGCTGTTTGGACCGACGTGGACCGGAGGGCATGGGCTTGTCCCGTTCCTGCTGAATCGCCGTCTGAAGGCCTGTGCCCCAGGTCTGTGCCGCCGTCCAGAACGACGGCCCGAGCGACGTGCCGTCGGCCTTCAGACGGAGCACCGAGCCGCCGACTTTGAGCCGGGGACGGTCGGCGGTCCGGTCGGCCAGGCGGAGGGTGGCAGAGTGGGGAGGAAGCACAATCGTGCTGTCTCCACGGCTCACCCGTGAGCTGTCCACCTGAAGCGTGGCCGTGCCCGCCAGGGACTTCCACGTCCCTCCGGTTCCCCCGAGCGTGAGACGCGCGTTCAGGTGTGTGGAAGGGGCGGACGGCCCCATAACGGATTCCAGATTTAACTTGGAGCCGGTCACGGTGGCGGCATAGCCGGGACGGCGCGCGCTGTGGTGGGCCGCCCCCACCAAGTTCAAGCGCCCGCCGTCGTCCTGTCGAACCGTGAGGGAGCCGTTGGTGCTGTCGCTCCCAATCGTGAGGGTGCCTGTGGCGGAGGCGAACGACCGGCCGGCAAACCGAGAGCCCGTGAGTGACAGGTCGACCGACGCTTCCACAGCACTGAGTTGGGGGCTGGATCCGCTTCCTTTTCCTTCGACTTGCCCCGACAATCGGCTTGCCAGGCTGGGGCGACCGGTAAGGGGGGCGAGGTCAAGGCTGTCCGCTTCGAGTGAAGCCTCGTAGGCGAAAGAGTCAGCGGATCGAGCCACTGCGAGCGACCCCGCAACCGCTCCGTATGGGCTTTCCATGGCGAGACGACTTGCGAGATCAAAACTACGTCCGTCGGATTGGGGAGAGGCCATCGTCCCTTCCAGCGATCCGGTAAGGGTAAAGGCCTCCTCCCGGGCTGTAGGCAGCGGTGGAGCGTCCGGCCACACGTCTCGGATGTCCCTGGGGGTGAAGCGACCCGTTGCGAGACGCATGTCCAGCTGCAGGCCGGTAGACGCCCGCCGGACGCTTCCGTTCAGGGTGGCGATGGAAGTGTTGTGTGTAACGGTCACGTCGTCTGCGGTGAGGCGACGGGCGGTGCCTTCAAGGGTGCCTTCGAGGGTGATGACATCTGCTAGTGGAAGCCGGGGAAAGATCCGCTGGACCTCGTCGTGGTCGATCCGACTCCGGTCGAGATTCAAAGACACCTGCGGAGGGGGGGCATCCGCCTTGTTGGTTTGAACGGTCGCGCTGCCTCGGATTCGGGTGGCATCTAGCGACAAGTCCACCTCTGTCATCGACCAGCCGTCTGCCGTCTGCTGGAGTTGGCCCTCAAAAAATGATGCGCGCAGGTCTTGGCCCGGTACCGAAAACGACGCGTTGTTGAGGTCGAGGAAGCGATCCGTCCCGGTGGACTGCGCGATGGCGGTGAACGAGACCCTCGTGACTGCCGTCTGCGTGTAGTCGAACAGCCAGTTTTCCTGGACGAGGTTGGGCGCGGGCCCGTCGCGAGACGTAGTCACGCGGCCTTGCTGGACCTCGATATCCGCGATGGTCAGATCCATGGAGGGACCTGTGGAGGAGGACGAAACGCGCCGAAAGGCATTCGCAGCGTTCCACGTCCCTGCAGAGTCGCGGTGGAGAGAGAGGTGGGGGCGAACTAGGGAAAGAGACTGGATGGAGAGATCCGCGGTGAGGAGGTTGGCCCACTGCGGGGTGACCTGAATGGATTCGACCGTCCCGACGAGGGTGCCCGACGGCGCTCGGAGCTCCACCCCATCGGCGACAATCTCGGTAATCAGACTCCCGCTTAGAGAGTCGATCGAGAGTGTGCCCTGTACGCGGTCGTTAAACTGCGCCTCGAGCTGCTGACGGACCTGGTCGCGACCAACGTCCGTCCGGGTGAGGCCCACAAAGAAAACCGTGCCCACCAGGACTGCGCCGAAAGCGACGCGGAAGGCTCGCCACAGCGGCTGGGTGAGAGAGCGGCGCGTAGAGCGGTTGGGCACAAGAGCGGGGCGGGGCCGAGGGGGAAATCGTGCGTATTGAGAATAGGGCTATACACGTGATACTCACACGACGAAGCAGAGGTGGCGTTTCAGTTCGAACACGCGAACCGCCACGCATGCCGGGCGTCCGACTCCGTTACGTCGCCACTTACGTACGCCTCGCCCAGCCGTCGAAGAAGCACAAAGCGAATGGTGCCTCCCTCGTTCTTTTTGTCTGCGGACATGGCCGCGTACAGGTCTGAAAACGGCACCTCGGTGGGGTCGGCCGCAACGGGCACCGCGCGAATCACGTGGTCGAGCCGGTCTCGGGACAGCGCACTGGGATGGCGTTGGTGAGAGAGGTAGAGGCCCGCCCGCATTCCAAGGGCGACGGCTTCGCCATGGGTGAACGCGCCGTATCCCGCCACCCGTTCGAGGGCGTGAGCAAAGGTGTGGCCGAAGTTCAGGATGGCGCGCCGCCCCTCTTCGCGCTCATCGGCACTCACCACCGCTGCCTTGACGCGCACGGCGCTCTCGATCACCCCTGAAATCCGCTCGCGATCCTTCCGGGCCATCACGGGAACGAGGTGATTTTCCAGTGCCCCAAAGAGTTCGGCGTCGTAAATGAGGGCGTGTTTGATCACCTCAGCCATTCCGCTTGTATACTCTTGCATCGGAAGGGTGTCGAGCGTGTGCGGATCGGCGCAAACGAGTTCGGGTTGGTAAAACGCACCGATGAGGTTTTTCCCGGTGTCGTGATTGATGGCCGTCTTGCCGCCCACCGAGGCGTCGACCTGCGCGAGGAGGGACGTTGGCAACTGGACGAGAGGCAGGCCCCGCAGGAGCGTTGCCGCGGCGAACCCGGCCAGGTCGCCGATGACGCCGCCCCCGAGTGCCAGCACAGGGGTGTGCCGGTCGATGCCCCAGGCAAGGGCGTCGTCGTAAAGGCGATGAAGGGCGGCGGCCGATTTGGTCTGCTCCCCTGGAGGAAGCACGTTGGAACGCACCGTCCAGCCTTCGTTGGAAAGGCCCTTGACCAGAGGCGTCTTGTAGTGCTGCGCCACGTTCTCGTCGGTGACGAGAAAACAGCGGCCCGGAGACAGGCCCGCTTCCTCCAACAGCCTTGGAACGAGGGCGAGGGATTGGAAGTGGACGGTGTAACTTCGCTCGTCGAGGTCGACATCAACGGCCATGGGTAGGATCGGTCTCAATGTAGATCTTTTGTGCGTCCACGGACGTGCGGGGGGTGAGATTCTTCGTCGTGGCGAAATTCGAGGAGTTTGATGGAGCGGCGCTGAGTCCGCCTCGTGTCGGACTGCTTGCACTCACTGCTGTAGGTCGTTCGTGCTCCCAATATGGTGATCCCCCCAATCCTAGAGTTCGCGCACATCCTTGCGGGGCGAGCCCTCAATGAAGGCGAGCCCGCGGTGGATGCGACGGTCGGAAACGGCTACGATACTGCCTTTCTGGCCCGCACGGTCGGACCGTCCGGGCAGGTCGTGGGGTTTGATGTCCAGGAGGAAGCCCTCGTTGAGACGCGCCGGCGCCTCCGGGAAGAAGTCCCTTCCGCGTCCGTTCGGCTGGTGCACGGAGGACATCAAACGCTTTTCCACGAACTGGGGGAGACGCAGCGTGGACGGGTGGGGGCGGTCATGTTCAACCTGGGGTACTTGCCGGGGGGCGATCACTCAGTCATCACGAAGCCTGAGACCACCCGGCAGGCGTTGGCGGCCGGCGCCGAGGTGCTTCGCCCGGGGGGCATCATCACGGTCGTGGCCTATACGGGCCATGAAGGCGGCGAGGCAGAGGCGCGGGTCGTGGAGTCCTGGGCGTCGGCATTGCCACAAGAGCAGTTTCGGGTCCTGTCGTACAGGTTCTCGAACCGGAGCAACGATCCGCCTCGCCTGTTTGCGATAGAAAAGGGTGGCGGCACAGATCCATAAACTCACCCGTCGTAACGGGGATCGCCGCTCCGATACCGATTTCTACCGCTCAGCGTCATGTGTTTGATCCTTCTTGCCAACACCGTGCACTCGGAGTATCCCCTCATCTTTGCGGGGAACCGGGACGAGTTTTTTGATCGCCCCACGGCCCCGGCTGCCTTCTGGGACGGGGCGCCACACGTATTGGCGGGGCGAGACCTGAAGGAAGGGGGCACTTGGCTCGGCATAACACGTCGGGGGCACTGGGCCACGGTGACAAACGTGCGGGATGAGCGCCCCCACCGGGACGATGCCCCCTCACGGGGTCGTCTCGTAGCGGACTACTTGAAAGAAGAACCGCCCCCTGGCGCGTATCTTCGAAGGGTGGAAGCAGAGGCGGACCGGTACGACGGCTTCAATTTACTCGTTGGAACGCCCGAGGACACGTTCTATTTCTCAAATCGAGACGGCCCGCCCCAGGCTGTAGAGCCCGGGATCCACGGCATGAGCAACGCTCACCTCGACGCCCCATGGCCCAAGGTGGAGCGAACCACCTCGCGGCTGAACACCCTTCTCAACGAAGGAGAGTTGTCGCCCGAAGCGCTTCTCGATATTCTCAACGACCGTCGACCCGCACCGGACGATGAGTTGCCCGAAACGGGACTGGGGCCTGAAACAGAGCGGCTGCTCTCACCGCCGTTTATCGATGGAGACGAGTCCTATGGCACCCGTGCCTCGACCGTGTTTCTCGTTCATCGCAGTGGCCGAGTGACGTTCGTTGAGCGGAGCTTCGAGTACGGGGTTTCCGTAAACACCTGTGACGTTTCGTTCGATCTGCCGACTCGCTCCGTCGGGTAGTCTGCTTCCCCGCTGGTTGGGAATTGTTTGCTGAACGCTCTTCACAAGCCTAGAGTCTGAGCGGTCGCTGGACGTCCGGCGCTGGGACTGTGCAAGATGTGTGGAGGAGGGCTTCCGAGGTTGTCCGGACTCCCCCGAGACGAGCGCCGGCGTCTAATAAAGCATCACTCTGCTACAACATCACTCTGCTACAACATCACTCTGCAGCGTCGATCTCGGCGCCCCGCTCCTTCACCAATTTGCTAGATCGCTTTTCTACTCCCCTCTTCTCTCCAGTTATGTCCGAGAAACTACGATTTGAGAATCCTGACGGGGATGCCCTGGCGGCCCGCCTCGACCGTCCTGAGGGGGAGTCCCCCTGTGCATTTGCACTTTTTGCTCACTGTTTCACGTGCTCCAAAGACCTTCGGGCTGTCGGCGCCATCAGTCGTGCCCTCACCCGTCACGGCATCGCCGTCCTTCGCTTCGACTTCACCGGACTCGGGGAGAGCGAAGGCGACTTTGCGGATACAAACTTTTCGTCCAACGTCGATGATCTGGTCGTGGCGGCCGACTATCTCGCGGAGCACTACGAGGCGCCTCGGATCCTGGTGGGGCACTCTTTGGGAGGCGCCGCCGTGCTTCAGGCTGCCCACCGGCTTGACTCCGTCCAGGCCGTCTCCACCATCGGTGCGCCTTTTGACCCAGAACACGTGACCCGGCACCTTCAGGATGCCATGGAGGACATCGAGGAGAAGGGGGAAGCGCGTGTCCAGCTCGCCGGTCGCACCTTCACAATTCGGAAGCAATTCCTTGACGACCTGGCGGCAACAAAGATGGAAACCACCATTGCGGGGCTCGACCGGGCCCTGCTGATTTTCCACTCGCCCGTGGATCGAGTGGTCGGGGTGGACAATGCCGCCAAAATTTTTGGGGCTGCCAAGCACCCGAAGAGCTTCGTGTCGCTCGATGATGCCGATCATCTCCTCACGGACCGATCTGATGCAGAGTACCTGGGTGTGGTGATGGGGGCCTGGGCCGAGAAGTATGTCGATCGGTCTGTGTCTGAGCCGCAGGGGGCGGACGCAGACGTGGTCACGCGCACCGGAGCGTCGTACCGGACGGAGGTCCAGGCGGGTCGCCATTCCTTGGTCGGTGATGAGCCGGAAGACGTAGGCGGTGCCGATGATGGGCCTACGCCGTACGGCTTCTTGCTTTCGGCGCTCGGCAGTTGCACCGGTATGACGCTTCGCATGTATGCCGACCGGAAGGAATGGCCCCTTGACGAGGCGGTTGTCCGCTTGTCCCACGAGAAAATTCACGCTGAGGACTGCGAAAATTGTGAGACGGAGGAGGGGCGAGTAGACCGCATCGAACGGGAGATCGAGGTCCGGGGGGCCCTCAGTGAGGATCAACGCGATCGGCTTCTCGAAATCGCCAACAAATGCCCAGTTCACCGTACCTTGCACGGTGAGGTGACTGTTCGGTCATCCCTTCGCCCCCCATCGAACGCCTCTACGGCCTAGCTTTGGGAGGCTGGGCTGCCTTCGTCGAGAACTCACAGGGTTTCCGGTTGCATTCTGCCCTGAGGCCCCGAACCCGCGGCGATTTGCGTCATACTAGGAATCACATCTTACAGACGGGACGTGGCGCAGCTCGGTAGCGCACATGTATGGGGTACATGAGGTCGCGGGTTCAAATCCCGCCGTCCCGACATCCTCCCCGGGCCGTTCCTCCGCATTGCGACGGTGGAACGGCCCTTTCGTTTGCGGGTTTGCCGATTGGCACCGCCGGAGGGCCCTTCCCGACGGGGGCTGTCTGGCACGGGACCTCCCACCGATCCCTCTCGTCGTCATGTCGGATGACCTGGACACCCCTTCTCTGCGTCGGTTTGCACGCGATCTGCGACGGATCCGTGAAGACCGAGATGTGCCGCTCGCTTCGATCCAGGACGAGACACAGGTGCACTCCTCGTACCTCGAATCGTTTGAGGCGGGGACCCTCCACGAACAGGCCCGCATGAATGAGGTCTACCTGAAAGCGTTCGTCCGCGCGTACGCGGAGGCGATCGGGCTTTCCCCGAAAAATGTGGTTGAGCATCTGGCGTTGGCCCTTTCGGGCACGTATGACGGCCAGCTGGCGGCCGCCTTTCTCGACCCACCACCCAATGAGGATGCCAGTCAGGGGGGAGCGACTGACGAAGACCCGCCTCAAGAGGAGAGAACGGAGGAGGAGAAAACGGAGGCTACGTCTCCGGACCCGGCCGATGACGCTCAAGACAGAGCGCCGTCCGATAGGGCCTCCCCGCCGGCGTCCTCGGACGCGATGCCTACTTCCGCGGACCCGGAGGAAGAAGCGCCGCCGTCACAGGCTAGAGATTCCCCTTCGGCGAAGCATGAAGCGACGTCAACAGAAGCGACGTCGCCCTCGGGTTCTGAGAGCGAAGAAGGCCTCGGGTCTTCGTCGGATTCTCCTTCAGGGACCTCCGGTCTGAAAGAGCGCTCACGTCCACGGGATCCCAGCTCTACCCCGGCTCCCGTGCGCAGTGCAGTCTCGTTCTTAGCGTCTGTTTGGGCGTTTGTCCAGTCTCATCGCACCGGGGTCCTTTTGGCTGTGGGGGGCGTTTTCGTGCTCGCGCTGGGGGGCGTGCTGGGCGGTTACTTCACGGAGGAGGCCCCCACTTCTTCCGCCTCCATCGTGAAGAACGAGCCCCCCGAGAGCACGCCTGCCTCTGATGCTCCCCCCTCGGCCGTGGACCCGTCCCCCGACACGGGCCAATCGGAGTCCCAATCACGTCCGCCCCCAGCCAACATTGTGTTGGGAGACACCCTCCACGTCACAGTCCGTGCGGTAGCTAACGTCCGTGAGCTGCGGGTGCAGCAGGATGACAATCTTCGGCGACCCTACTGGATTGAGGCGGGAGACGCCCGCGTGTTTCCGTTCGCCGAACGAATCACAATCCAGAACCAACTCGACAGTCTGCAGCTTCTGCTTGAGGGGCATCCGTATCCGACCGACCGAACAGATGAGGAGGGGCGGGTCATCATCCGTCGTGATACTGCCCAGCAGTTTGCGGATACACTTCGGGGCGCCCCGGCGTCCCTTCCCGAAACGCCAGATACCATTCGGGGGGCGGCTTCTGTGCCATCAGACACACTTTCCCCGGAGGGATCCACGGAGCCCTGACGGTCCGCCTGCGGCGAGAAAGGATCCTCTGTGCCCGTCCGCGCATTGAGGTTCCCCTCGGTACTGTGTTGTGATACGGGCCTCTAGACCCTGTGGCCCGGCACTCGTCATTGGTTGCGCAGTCCACTATGGGACTTTTTGAATTGCTCGGCTGGAGTCCGCGGACGCCTCAACCTGTGGGGCACGACCTCGAGACAGAAAATCAGTCGGAAGACACTGAGGTCTGGAGGCACTGGGCGCTACGTGGAGGCCTTTTTTTGGCCCTTGTCGCCCTCACGGTCGCGGCCTTTCCCCGGGGCGATTTTTACGAGTACACGGTCGAAGTGGGGGACACGTGGCGACAGTCGACGCTGAACGCGCCGTTCAATTTTCCCGTGTACCTTGACCAGGAGCGTGTGGAGGTGCGGCGCGACACTGTTCGCAAAAGCACCCCCCCGTACTTCCGGGAGGTGCAGAATGCCTCCCAGGAACTGTCGCAAAATCGCGACACCCTGCGTCGCCAGTTGAACCGTACCTTGGAGGCCTATGCTAGCTATCGATACCACCGCCAGCAGGGGGAGCAGAAGGCAGCTCGTCAAGACTCCCTGGAATATGTGCAACGGCGGCGCAACGCACAGGCGACCCTGAGCACTCCGCAATGGGAGAACCTGGCGTCCGCGTATGCAGCGGAGGTTCAAGATCTCCGGTCGTCACGACAAGCCCAAGACGAAACGTCCCTGCGCTTGCATGAGCGCCTTCTCGACGCGGCATTTGAAGTGGGCGGCCAACTTCTCAGCCTCGGCGTCATGAATCGGCCCCGGGACTCTGTGCTTACAGACCAGATCATCGTCCGGAATCAGCAAGACCAAACCCAACGCAGGGTCGAAAAAAACAACTTATATGGCCTCAACGAGGCATTCGACTACGCCGATCGACAGCTTCGGGAGCGGTTCTCAGAGAACCGTCAACGCTCCCGTATTGCGTCGTCCTTCTTCCAGGCAATCTTCGTCCCGTCTCTTGAGTACCTCCGAGAGGACACCGCGGAAGAGCGGGAGCGGCGTGCGCAGAAGGTAACGGCCATCCAGGGGGGCGTAGAGGAAGGAGAGACGATCGTGCGAACGGGGCAGCGGGTCACACGAGACATCAAACAACAGCTTACCTCCCTTCAGCGCGCCAAGAGTGAGCAGCTTGGCTCCAACATCGTCCTGAAGCAGCTGAGTGGAGAAATTCTTTTCACCGTTCTCGGCTTCGGGTTCTTCTTTTTCTACCTCTTCCTTCTTCGGCCCGCAATTTGGGCCAAGAACCGCGACCTGATTCTGATGTCGGTGGTTCTGACGCTCATCATTGCCTTGTACGGGGTTGTGATTCGCACCCCCTGGTCCCTGTACGTGGTGCCCGTGCCGCTCGCTTCGGTCCTGCTCACCATTGTCTTCAACTCCCGGATTGCCCTGTTTGGAACCCTGGTCTTGGCGCTTACCGGTGGACAAATGCTTGGGCTGGACCTCGAATACACGCTCGCCACATTCTTTGCTGGGGCGTTTGGGATTTTCAGTGTCCGGGACATCAAGAATCGTGGGCAGTTTTTCGTGAGCGGCGGGCTGGCGTTTGTGGGGTATGCGCTCGTGCTCCTGGCCACGTGGCTGTACCTGGACCTGCCCTTTGGGCGCGTGGTGCCCGACCTGGCCTACGCAGCGATCGCTTCCGCCATCACGATCACCTCCTCGTTGTTTCTGTGGGCGCTAGAGCGATCCTTTGACATCACGACGGACCTGACCCTGTTGGAGCTTTCCGATACCAACCGGCCTGTGCTGAAAGAGCTCAGCTTGCGTGCGCCTGGGTCGTTTAACCACACCCTCCAGGTTGCAAACCTCGCCGAGGCCGCCGCCGACCGGATTGGAGCCCACACTCTCCTCACGCGCGTGGGGGCCCTGTACCACGACATTGGCAAAATGAAAAAGCCGGAGTACTTCGTGGAAAACCAGCGGACCATGTCGAATCCGCACGACGAACTGAAGCCCCGCATGAGCGCCCTGATCATTGCCAGCCATGTGAAGGAGGGCATTGAAATGGCGAAGGAAGATGGGTTGCCAGAGCAGGTTCTCAAGTTCATTCCGATGCACCACGGGACGGCCCGAATCGAATATTTTTACCAAAAGGCCCTCAGCCAAGTCGACGACCCGGATCGGGCCGTTCCCGAGTCTGAATTCCGCTACCCCGGGCCGAAACCGGACTCGAAGGAAACGGGCATTCTGATGCTGGCTGACTCTGTGGAGGCTGCGAGCCGGAGCCTAGACGATCCCTCCCCGCGCCGTCTCGAAAACCTCATCGAGCTTCTTTTCAGTGAGCGGATCGACGACGGGCAACTTGACGATACTGACCTCACGTTCCGGGACCTTCGCCTGGTCAAGGATACATTCCTGAAGATGTTGCTCGGCATCTACCACGTGCGGGTCAAGTACCCGGACCAGGAGGACGAGTCCGATGAGCCAGACTTCGAGGTCGTCTCGCTACGGGCCCAGCAGCCATACGTCAATGTCTCGGTTTCCTTCGATCGAGACGCGTGGGGCAACTGGGTGGAGCCCGAAGAGTCTGACCCGGAGCGTTCACGCAAAGAGCCGCGGCCCCAGCTCGCAGACGCGTCTCCTCACTCGGGCTCTCCTCCCGAAGCAGAAGCCTCTTCGGCTGATCAGAATGGGAGAGAGGAGGCCCCTGTCCCAGAGACGTCCCACGACCCCAAGCGCGGGGAGGGGGAAGCCTCCCCCCAAGAGGAGTAACGACAATTACGCCGGAACGGCGTCGGCAATTGCCTCGATCGAGTCCTTGCCGACGAGCAGTCGCAGTTCTTTGAACTCGTGGATGGACTCATCCAGGTAGGGGCGAAGGCGGCGCTGGCTCGCTGGGGTCGCGAGCAAGAGGTCGGTCTCCTGAACAAAGCTCTGCAGGTGATCGGCCTCCCGGTCAATGGACGCAGCGATGACCTGTCCGTTGTAGGCGGTGTGAGATCGGAGCTCCTCGGAGAGGAGCGGGATCGTATCTCGGTAGCGTGTTACCAGGCCGAGCGTTTCCCGGTCGCGTAGCCGGGCTACTGCCTCGAGGACACGAGGGGGGAGATGGGTCGAAAATCCCATCGTGTCTGTGCGGGAAAGGGTTTCGAGGACGTCTGCTAGGTACGGATAGGGAGAGAAGGCAAAGTCCGCGTCTTTGTGGCGTTCAATCTGGGAGATAGAAACCGGCAGAACGGTCTTTTGAAGGGCCGTGCTGAGTTGCTCTGCACACATGTGGTTTAGCTCGTCGTGTGGGCCCACGACAATGAGTTTTCGTTCTAGGCCGGCGTGGTCGAGCAATGTAGCTTGCTCCTGAAAGAGAGATTCGATTTCGGCGTCGCTCAGGCCTAGGCCGACGAGCTGCTGAAGGGTGTCGTTCACCACCTTTGCGCCGCGCTCCATCCGCTCGCTTTTGGCCAGCGGCGTTCGTTCTTCTACGGTGTATCCACTTCCCACCTTAGAATTGAGAAGGCCTTCCTCTTCAAGCTCTTGGTAGGCCTTTCGGACGGTGTGGAACGAAATGTCGAGTTGGTCGCCGAGCGATCGGGTGGAGGGAAGGGGATCGTTGACGTTGTAGTGCCCCGACGCGATGAGGTATCGCAGCTGATTGACGAGCTGTTCCCGCACGGACACATTTGCGTTATGGTCGATCTGGAGGGTCGACATGGCCACTGTTTCTGTTATTGCAAGAAACGTTTTTCGATCTCGGCCGGTGAAGTGAGGAACTGTTTCTGTCTACCCGTACGAGGAAGGAGACGCCTGGGGCTGAAATGATTGCCGGGCAGCATCCCGCAATGCTTCAAACTTCGGCCACTGTTCAGGCTGAAACAGATGCGTGGTGCGTCCCACCGCCACCTCGACGCTCCAGGCAGTGGTGCGGACGTTGAAGATGGGCCTCCAGTCTCGCGGCTGTCCACGAAGCACATCGTAGACGCTGCGCACCGCCGCCTGGCCGGAGCGAAAACTCAGCTCTGCCGGGGTTCGACCCAGGGAAAAATGGGTCCATACCGTGGCCAGGACAAGGGCCGCGGGCAGTCCCCAGACGAGATACCCCCAGACGGGCTGTTCGAGAAGGGCCGAGGTCGTCGCGCCCACCATCAACGGAATGATACACACGCCGAGGGGACGGGCCAGAAATCGTGTATAGACCAGTCCCCACGAGGCTCCGTGGGGATGGTGAATGCTCTCGAAGACCGTGGTGGCGTTCATTGGAGGGGGCCATCGCGGAAAAAGTCAGTCTGAGGATTCCCCGCGGCTCGAGATTTATGCCTATGCGAGGGCGCCATCCCCGGCTTCTCGGGGTTCCTCCGGGGCCTCAGCGGCGTCCGGCTGGTTCCAGGCGTAGCCGTAGTGGGTGGGCGGATCGAAGGTCTCCTTGATCGCACGGGGAGATACCCACCGCATGAGATTGTAGGCGGATCCGGCTTTGTCGTTGGTCCCAGAGCGCCGGGCGCCGCCGAAGGGCTGCTGCCCGACGACGGCCCCGGTGGGCTTGTCGTTGATGTAGAAGTTGCCGGCGGATTGTTCGAGGACGTCGCTTGCCAGCTTGATCGCGGCTCGGTCCCGCGCAAAGATGGCCCCCGTTAGGCCGTACGGAGACGTCTCATCCACGAGGGTGAGCGTCGAAGCGAATTCTTCGTCGGGGTATACGTAGGCCGTGGTGACAGGCCCGAAAATCTCTTCCTGCATGGTCCGTTCCTTCGGGTCGTGGGCACGAATGAGGGTGGGCTCGATGAAGTATCCGGTCGAGTCGTCGTAGTCGCCCCCGTAGATGATCTCGGCCTCGTCGGATGCTCGGGCGTCTTCGATATAGTTCACGATCTTTTTGTAGGCCCGCTCGTCGATGACGGCGTTCACATAGTTGCTGAAGTCTTCCGGTGGACCGATACTCACCTCATCGAGCTGTGTCGTAATCTCGTGCCGGATGTCCGGCCAGATCGACTCGGGCATGTAAAGCCGTGAAGCGGCGGAGCACTTCTGTCCTTGGTATTCGAATGCCCCACGCACCACGGCGGTCGATAGCTGTTCAATGTGAGCCGACGGGTGGGCCACGATGAAGTCTTTTCCTCCCGTCTCACCAACGATCGTGGGATATGTGCGGTACGCATCCAGGTTGTCGCCGATTGTAGACCAGAGATGCTCAAACGTATTGACCGAGCCTGTAAAGTGAAGGCCCGCAAAGTGCTCCGACTCTAGGGCCGGCCCGCCCACTGCCGCCCCATCGTCGGCCGGAAGCATGTTGATGACACCGGGGGGGAGCCCCGCCTCTTCCAACACTTTGTAGAAAAAGAACGCCGAGTATATGGAGCGAGAGGCCGGCTTCCACAGCACCGTATTGCCCATCAGGGCAGGGGCGGTGGGAAGGTTCCCCTGGATGGCGGTAAAGTTGAAGGGGGTGACGGCGAGGACAAACCCTTCGAGGGGGCGATATTGCATCTGATTCCAGACCCCCCGAGAGTCGTTGGGTTGATTGCGGTAGATCTGCTCCGCGAAGTGAACATTGAAGCGCAAGAAGTCGATGAGCTCGCAGGCCGCATCGATTTCTGCCTGGTGGATGCTCTTTCCTTGCCCCAGCATGGTGGCCGCATTGAGGGTGTCACGGTACGGGCCCGCGATCAGGTCTGCGGCCCGAAGAAAAATTGCGGCCCGATCCGAAAAGTCCATGGCAGACCACTCCGCTTTCGCCTCCAGGGCTGCGTTGATTGCGTCTTCGACGGACTCCCGTCCGCTCTGGTGAACGTGCCCGAGCACGTGTTGATGATCGTGGGGGGGCACAACCTCGGAGGTGGGGGTGGGATAGACAGGTTCCCCACCGATAAACGCGGGGATTTCGATGGTCTGATTCCTGAGCTCCTGGAGTCGTTTTTGAACGGAACGCCGCTCGTCGGAGCCCGGGGCGTAGGAATGGACGGGTTCGTTTTCGGGGGTGGGGACTTCCGGATACGCGTTGTTCATGGGAGGGGAGGGAGAGGCCTACAGATTCTGTGGGAAGTGCGAAGGGACTGTAAGATACGCAGCCGTGTCCGAGCATGTTCGTTTAACCCATCGGGTCGGATCTTCTCTATGCGCGCCCTGTAGCGAAAGGGACGCTGGCGCATATCCTGCACTTTCTGAGCCCCACATCGCATTTTTTGGTCCGTGTCCGTTCGCTTCGAACGCTTCATGTCCCTTCGATATCTCTGGGGAGCGGAGGGACGAGAGGAAGGACGAAGTTTCCTTCGCTTCATCATTTACGTGGCGATTGGGGGGGTCACCCTCGGGGTCGCCGCACTTCTTCTTGCCCTTGCGATCGTACGGGGATTTAGTGCGGAGATCGAAAAGAAGATTGTCGGGTTTGGGGCGCACATACAGGTGTCGAGCTACGTTCAAGATGAGCCTCTGCAGCAAGAGGCATCGCTTCAGGCGCAACTCAGTCAGATGGAGGATGTCTCGGCGGTGTCTCCAGTGATTGAGCAACCCGTGCTGCTTCGCCGATCGAAAGAGGCCATCGATGGGGTGGTCCTTCTCGGGATGGACCAACTCCCGTCGTATCTCGAGACACGCCTCACGGCCGGAAGGTTTGCCGTTGAGGCCCAAGAGGGAACTCCGGGACTTGTGGTGGGGCAGGAGTTGGCGGCTCGTTTGGGGCTGGAAGTCGGTCAGCAGGTAACCATTTTTGCCCTTCAATCGGGACAGGAAGGAGCGAGTATGGGTCGGCAGCGTCCTCGGGTCAAGCAGTTTCGGATCCGCGGGATTTACGACACGTCGCTCCAAGACATTGACGACGTCTACGTCTTTAGCAATGTCTCCGACGCACGATGGCTGGGAAGTCTCTCTGAGGCGTCTGTCAGCCGTTTCAACATTACCGTGTCGGACCCGGGCCGCATTGACTCTCTTGCGGCTCAAATTGAAAACAAGTTTGGATTTCCGGTGTCTGCCCGAACCATCTACCAGCAGTATGCGGGGCTCTTTGCCTGGGTCGATTTGCAGCAGAGCATCATCCCGCTCGTGATCGGCGTCATTGTTATCGTCGCCGCGTTTAACATTGTGGGGACCCTGTTGATGCTGGTCCTCGAAAAGACACGCGAAATAGGCATCCTGAAAAGCCTAGGGACGTCGGGCCGCACGCTAAAACGACTGTTTCTTGCGTTGGGGCTTCTGATTGGGGCGGTCGGAACGGCCCTCGGAACGATTTTGGCGTTCAGCTTCGCTCTTTTGCAAAAGCAATTTGGGCTTATTTCGCTCCCTGCCGAGGCTTATTATATGACAACCGCGCCTGTTGGGCTGAATCCACTCGACTTCTTAGTAGTTGGGATCACGACCATTCTGTTGTGCGGAGCGGCGGCCTACGTTCCGGCTCGCGTAGCGGCCCGGATCGAGCCCGTGAAGACCATCCGCTTTGAATGAGACTTGTTGTCCTGGCTTGACCTCTTCTTTTCAATCGATGCCTCGTGTTTCTATGAGCTCCCTCACCCCGCCCTCTGAAGGCGACTCTGCTCCCAACTTCACACTGTATACGGATGAGCAGCAGCCATGGAGGCTGTCTGATCATCTCGATCAGCCTACCGTCCTCCTCTTTTTTCCCGGGGCCTTCACCAGCGTGTGTACGACAGAGCTAAATGCCGTCAATAACGACCTTGCCGCATTTGAGCCAGCACACGTCGTGGGAATTTCTACAGACTCCCCAGCCGTACTCTCAGAGTTCCGGTCGGCCCAGCAGCTCGCGTTTCCTCTTTTGAGCGACCATGACGCAAACGTCTGTGCAGAATATGGGGCGAAGTACAACCAGAACTTTACCGATATGGAATTGGACCGTGTGGCGAAGCGATCGGCATTTGTCGTCGATCAGACGGGCACGATCCAGTACGCCGAGGTTCTAGACGACGCGGGACAGCAGCCGAACTTCGACGCCATTAAGCGCTCCGTCCAAGGTCTGAAGGGGCAGGGAAGCGGTCCTCAGTAGTATCTATTGCTGTTATTGCATTTGAAACCATATAAAAGAGTTCTGCGAGGCATCAGTCACTCGTTGTACTGCTCGAATCTCCTTGTTTGCCTGTGCGAGTCGCCTACCTTCAATTTGCTCCGGAATACCTTGAGGTCGACCAGAACCTGGCTACGGTCGAATCCCTCCTTCGACCCGTAAAGGCGGATCTGGTGGTTTTGCCTGAATTGTTCACGTCCGGCTACTTCTTCCGGTCGAAAGAGGATCTAGCGCACGTTGCTGAACCCATTCCCGAGGGGACCTCGGTTACCGCCCTCCAGTCGTGGTCTGAGCAACTCGGCGCAACGCTGGTGGCTGGTGTGCCCGAACGAGATGGAGCAAATCTGTACAACAGTGCGGTCGTGGTTCGTCCCAATGGTCGGGTAGACACGTACCGAAAGGTGCACCTCTTCTACGAAGAAACCACCCTGTTTGAACCGGGTGACCTCGGGTTTCAAGTGTTTGAGGAGGAGACCTCCGACGGAACGTCGTACCGTTTGGGCACCATGGTGTGCTTCGATTGGTATTATCCCGAGGCGGCCCGAACCCTCGCCTTAAAGGGCGCGGACCTGATCGCACATCCCTCGAACCTGGTGCTTCCGCATTGTCCAGACTCCATGCCGGTCCGGGCCCGTGAGAATCACGTCTTCACCATCACGGCCAACCGACATGGCCAAGAGGAAAAGGCGGGCGAGACCCTCGAGTTTATCGGGTTGAGCGAGGTATGCGGTCCCTCGGGCGACATCTTGGAACGAGCGGACGAGTCGACCGACACGGTGGGGGTTGTAGAGGTAGACCCCCATGACGCTCGGGATCGTCGAATCAACAAGCACAACGATGTCCTCAGGGACCGTCGGCCCGAGGCCTACGCTTCTGACCCAAACTAAGAGCGCGTACTGGTCTAGCTGACGTCTTGAATTGAGTGGTCACTGAGGGCTGTGCGAATGCGTTCCGCAGGATTGGGGTGCGTGTCCGGTTCGAATGTTCGTCCGGTGACCTTCTCGAACAACTCCACGTACCGCTGCGTCACCTTCACCCGAAAGGCCTCGGGGAGGGCCGGCATCTCGTCTTCAGCGCGGCCCTGAAACCCGTGCTCCATCAGCCACTCTCGGACGAACTCTTTCGAGAGTTGACGTTGCGGGGCGCCTTGGGCAAGGCGCTCCTCGTAGCCGTCTTGATAATAGTAACGAGACGAATCAGGAGTGTGCACCTCGTCGATCAGCAAGAGGTCTCCCTCCGCGGTGCGCCCGAACTCATACTTTGTGTCGACGAGAAGGAGCCCTTGTGCGGCGGCCATCTCATGGCCTCGTCTGTATAGTGCCAGGGCCCACTCTGCCAGCTGGTCGTAGGTGCTGGCATCGATGTTTGTTGTAGAAATGGCTTCGTCCCGCGTTACGTCTTGGTCGTGGCCTTTCTCAGCCTTGGTCGTGGGGGTGAGAATGGGGGTGGGAAGCCGCTCGCTCTCTCGCAGTCCGTCCGGCAGGGGCTGGCCACAGAGTGTGCGAACGCCGCGGTCGTATTCCCGCCATGCGTGCCCGGCCAGGTACCCCCGAACGACGAACTCGATCGGGATGGGCGTGCACTCCCTCGCAATCGTGACGTTCGGGTCCGGGACGGAAAGGACGTGGTTGGGAACGAGGTCTTCGGTGGCCTCGAAGAAATGCGCGGCCGTTTGATTCAGGAGCTGCCCCTTGAATGGAATTGTCTGCGGGAGGACGTGATCGAAGGCAGAGATCCGATCGGTCGTGACCAGAATGCGATGGCTGTTCTGTCGGTAGTTGTCCCGAACCTTGCCATGGTAGCACTCGCCAAGGTCGTTGTACTCCGTTCGTTGGAGGGTGTGACCAAGCTGCTCTTCGATGAGCTGGGCGTCCATGTGTGGCTTTTGGGTGCAGGTTGGATGGAGGAGGGGCGAAAGGAGCCCCTAGGATTCGGCGGGCGCGTCTCGTGGGCCCGACAGGAAAGAGACTATTGGGGACGCTGGCTCGACTTCCGGATGTGAAGCTCCGGCTCTACCAGGCGTGAGATGTAGTGCTCCGGTCCTCGTTTCTCTAGCCGGTCGAGGAGAAGATCCGTTCCCACATTTCCGACTTCGTGCATGTTTTGGGCGACACTACTCAGCCCAATGAAGCGACTCACTTTGATGTCGTCGTAGCCCACAAAGGCAAAGTCATCGGGAACCTCCAAGCCTTCTTCCCGGAGGGCCTGCCATGCCCCGATTGCCTGCACATCGCTGCTCGCAAACGCAGCCTCCACGGGCTTGTCGAGGGCAATGAGGTCCTGCATGGCCTCGTACCCAGACTCCTCACTAAACCCGTCGTGCTTGCTGGTGTGACCATGCACGACGAGGTCGGAGTCAAACTCAATACCTGCCTCTTCAAGTGCTTGGCGGTACCCGGCAACTCGTTCGTTCCGAATGCGGTTGTTGTGCGGGGTCGTAATAACGCCAATCTGATGATACCCCTGGTCGATCAAATGTGTCACCCCAAGCTTCGCTCCCGACACATCTTCCCAGTAAAAGGAGTCGAAGTTGTCTAATTCCGCTCCCACGAGAACCACGGGTCCCCCGAGCATGGCCAACTCTTCGGCGAGCTCCTCATCCGGAGTGACGCCTACGAGAAGCAAGCCATCCATGGCCCCGCCGTCGAGAAAATTTCGAAGGGTATGTATGGGGGCCTCCCACTCCAGGTCGGACAGGAGAAGATCCACGTCCTCGTCGTCGAGACGGTCCCGGACGCCCTTCAACAGTTCGTTGTGGAATGGGGTAGTAAAGGTTGGCAGGGCCACCGCGATGGTTCGCGTGGACCGCTGGGCGAGCGATTTTGCCGTCCGGTTCGGTCGAAACTGAAGTTCTTGAATCGCCCCTAGCACTTTGTCACGCGTCTGATCGGCAACGTCGTCCGAATCGTTCAATACCCTGGACACGGTCGAAATGGCCACACCCGCGTGGTCGGCTACGTCGTATATTGTCGCCTTTGATTGCTTTGAGTCGTCCTTGACTTCGTTGGGCATGATGCTGAGTACACGTTTTGAAAAGGGAAAAGTGGCCGAGGGCCTTCACTCCTGCATCTCTGCCATGGTCGGCTCTTCTTCTAAGGTTTGGAAAAAAGAGGCGTCTGTGTCTTCGGATTCCGGTTGCTGGAACGCCCGAAGCGCCTCGGAAACGCGGCCCTTGGCTTTCTGAAGAGCCGGCTCCAGGTCCATCCCGGACTGTAGATTGTGGAGCAGTGGTAGCAACAGGCCGCTTGAGGCACCGTGGTGCGCCTCCAAGTTCTGAATGTACGGGGCCTCAAACAGGGCGAAGTCGTCGCCGTCGAAGAATAGGTCCAGGGCGTAGTCGGGTGGAGAAGCGTTCTGTTCGTAGAAGTGGGTCGGCAGTTTGCCGCATCGAATGAGGACGTTCCGCGCTCCCTGCTGTGCAATGCGCTGAGCGGCCACCTGAGCGTCATCAAGGCTTGGAATTTCCATTCCAGCTACCAAGGCTGCGTCGGTGCGACGGGTTGTCACGAGGTCCGGCTCCTCCAATCGCTCGGTGATGGCCTCGAGCCCATTCGGTCCAAGTACGTCTTCGCCGCTGGGCCCACTTACGGTGAGGTCGTAGACTACAGGACCGTCTAAGGACTCTAAGTGGTCGAATACGCGACCTACCGACGGGGTGGCACCGATGATCCCTACTTTTGCGCTGGTAGGAGTTCTTGTGTTGAATACATGTTCTAGCTGCGCCGATACTGTGTCGGTCGGGACATTGAGGACATCCGTGACCACTCCATCACCAGCCACGACGTGCGACGTACAAATTGGATATGCAGTCCCAGAAAGCGCCTGAGTTGCTAGAATGTCCGCACGCAGGCTGCGTGCAATGCCAGGGTAGAGAGCCCCGACGACGATGGGATGAAAGCGCATACGGCGTGGTTGCGGTTGAAAACAATTGCGGTGAAGCTCTGAGGGAAACCACTCATTCTATCTACCACCGTCTGCCCATGAACGTTTAGTCGTCATAGAATCAAAACCAAAGATGACTGGCGAAAGACGCACCTTCTAGTATAATTCATGGGTCTCGTTCTGCAGAAAACAAGGCTTCTGTTATTGCATGGCCAATTTAATATTAACTCACTGATGAGAACCCAGTGTTCGTATAGACAGGATACAATACTGGCACGCCATCCAGTGCTGGGTACGGGGGCACACCTCATCAAGCTCCTTCTCGCACCAATTGCCCGAGCGTTTAGCCGTTAAAATCAGGGGCTTCATCGACGTAGTACGATGAGGATTTTCCAGGCTGGGCGTGGAGGTAGGTCTTGGTCGTTTCTATGCTTTCGTGGCCCAGGGTTTCACGGACAAGCTCCAGGTCGGCTCCTTTTTGGAGGGCATGAGAGGCGTGAGCGTGGCGAAACCAGTGGGGCGAGACCTTTGAGGTCTTGATTGGATCCCCATTCTCGTTCCGTTTCACGGTGCCATTCGGCCCCGTCTTTTCTGTGAGCTTCACGCTGGCACGGAGGGCAGCTTGCTTCACAATGCGCCAAATCTGTGTTCGAGAGAGACATCCTCCTTTCTGCGAACGAAAAACCGGATCGTCAGGACCCCCATGGCCTTCGGATTGCTCCTCCTGTCGCAGTCGGATGATGAGGCTCCAGACCTTACTATACAGTGTGACGGCCCGAGTCTTGCCGCCCTTTCCAAAAAACGTCACTTGACCTCCAGATCGCCCATCCGGCCCATGAAGGTCCGGCCGGTCTTTCAGATCGCGCCAGCGGAGATCCTCTACATCAGAGATCCGGCCGCCGGAGGCATAAAAGAGACGCAGAAGGACGTGATTGCGGAGGTCGCGTTCGTCCCGCAGAATGGCCCATAGGTCGGCCTCCGAGAGGATGCGCTTCGCGCGATCATTACGTACAGAAGGGGTGGAGAGGGCCGCTCCTACATTGTGAGCGAAATAGCGGAGTTTGGTCCCGAATGTAAAGAGGCTCTTTATAGCAGAGAGTTTCCGTTTCTGCGACGACCGCGCATAGCCGTCTGCGCTCAGGTGCTCGCGGTACGCCTGGAGATGCCCAAGCGTGATGTACCGGAGGGGCAGATCTACAAACTCTACAAATTGCTCAAGATCCCGGGCATAGCTTTCTTGCGTCCGTGCGCTTTTTTCGGCGAGCCACCGCTGCACGAGCACCTCATCGGACTGAACCGAGCACTGTTCATCAGTGGGGGCATTGTACGGACGGTTTTCGTCGTCCCGGCGGGTAATGGCCTGTCCAGGCAATTCCGGACTCGAGGACTCAACAGGCTGGATGTCTGAATTCGATTTCGTACCAGACATGCGTCGAAGGGAATTTTGGACCGAAGATGAGGAACCGCACTAACCACGCAGCAACTTCTTTGTGCACGAACCCACTCCGCGCCGTAGCCACCGAAGCAGGGATGAGAGGTTCAGTCTACTGGATCTCGAAACGAAACATAACGCATATTATGGTTCTTTTTTG
>NZ_JAZKRW010000014.1:0-39806 GCF_036626415.1 Salinibacter sp. | reverse complement strand
ACGGGGAGAGGACCCCCTTTCTGGTGAGACGGGTGACGAGAAGGGGGACAGCCCCGCACTTGGGGGGATCGCCCCGCCTCACGCTGGAACGTGCGGGGAACGGCAGCGGCCCGTCCCTGGGACCAAGCTCATTCTTCGGGGCCGGAAGCGCTTCCCTTCACAATTTCATCACCATATTGGTCATCGACCGGCTTGACAGTCCCCAAGGCGGCCGCTACCGTGGAGATCCCCATGATTAATGCACTGCTCTCCATTGCCCCGACGTCCCGAGGTCGAGCCCGACGTGTGCGACGACCGCACATCGCTTCCACGGCTCGAACCCGCGCCCCGGGCGTCAGATGATCGGAGCAGGCTCTGACATTTGACGCGGCACTGCCGCCTCTTCGTTGAAGGCGCTGGTTCTCACGAGCCAGCGCCTTTTTTGTGTTTATCCCCGAATTTTGCATTCCCATGCCCATCGTCCTCGCCTTTAGCGGCGGCCTCGACACCTCCTTCTGCGTTCCGTACCTGCAAGAGACCTACGACGCCCCGGTCCACACCGTCACCGTCGACACCGGAGGGCTCACCGACAGCGACCGCACGGCCGTCGAGGCCCGCGCCCGAGACCTGGGGGCCGACGCGCACCACCTCGTCGACGGACGGGCACAGCTCTACGACGACCATCTTTCGTACCTCATCACGGGCAATGTCCTGAAGGGTGGCGTCTACCCGCTGTGCGTGGGGCCGGAGCGTATCGTGCAGGCCCGAGCCGTAGCGACGGTAGCGCAAGAAATCGGGGCCGAGACTGTCGCCCACGGCTCCACCGGCGCCGGCAACGACCAGGTGCGGTTCGACGTGGCGCTGCGGCTCGTGGGCGATGCCCTCGACGTGCTCGCGCCCATCCGCCGCCTCGGGCTGAGCCGCGACGAGTCGACCGCCTTCCTCGAAGAGCGGGGATTCTCGGTGCCGACCGACACGACCGACTACTCGATCAACCGTGGCCTCTGGGGAACCACGATCGGGGGACAAGAGACGCTCACCGCGACGCAGCCCCTGCCGGAGCAGGCCTACCCGGACACGACGCCGCCCACCGACGCGCCGGACACACCGCAGACGCTCACGGTCACGTTCGAAGAAGGGCTCCCCGTGGCCATCGACGGCACGCCGCTTTCCGGCGTTGACCTCGTCGAAGCCCTCACCGAGATCGGCGGCGCGCACGGCGTGGGGCGCGACATCCACGTCGGGGACACGATCCTCGGCATCAAGGGGCGGATCGGCTTCGAGGCGCCGGCGGCCGAGATCCTGATTGCGGCCCACCGCGAGCTCGAAAAGGTCGTGCTCTCGGAGGAGCAGCAGATCCGGAAGCAAGCCCTCGGCGATGTGTACGGCCGGCTGCTCCACGAGGGCCAGTACTTCGACCCCGTGATGCGGGACATCGAGGCCTTCCTCGACCACAGCCAAGACGTGGTCTCCGGCACCGTCGCCGTGAAGCTCTTCAAGGGCACCGCGCAGGTGCAGGGGGTCGACAGCCCGCACTCGATGTTCGACGCCGGCACGGCCACCTACGGCGAAGAGAACGCGCTGTGGGACGGGCGGGACGCGGAGGGCTACACCACGCTTGCCGCCGTCTCTTCTCGCCTCGCCAAAAAGGCCCGAACGGACGCGTCCACTACGGCGAGCGAAGACGCGCCTGCCCCTTCTGCATCCCCATAGTCGGGCGACCGCACCGGGAGGAAACGAACCGCTCCCCCTAACGCTCCCGCGCTCTCACATGTCCACGCTCCCACGCCCTCCACGCTCCCCCGCCATGACCGACGACGCCTTCCGGACGGGCCCCGTTGACAAAATTGCCTCCAGCACGGCCCACTGCGACATCAAGTCGCCCGTCACGCTTTCCTCCTACGTCGTGGCCCAGCACGGCTACGTGGTGGCGGTGCGCGCCCTCGCCGAGAAGGACCAGTACGACGAGGTGGAATGCAGCGACGGCGCCTTTCGTCACATCCGAAAGGGCGATGTGCTCGTGGGCACCCTCGGCGGCCGGCAGGCCCTGAAGGGGTACAGCGGGCGCGTGCCCCGTCACATCGGCCCGGGCGACACGCTCCACGTGCTCAACCTGGGCGGCCTGATCGGCGAGTGCACGGCGGCGCACCCCAACCTCGGCCCGGCGCTGCCGGTGGAGGTGCTCGGGGCCGTCATGGTGGAGCGCGACGGGCAGTGGACCCACGCCCGGATCCAGGAGGACGCGCTGGAGATGGTGCACCGGCTCAACTCGTCGGTGCCGCTCGTGGCGGTCAGTGGCACGGCCATGGACACCGGCAAGACGGAGGCCGCCTGCCGCGTGGTGGAGGGGCTTGCCGAGAAGGGGCTTCGGGTGGGCGCCGCCAAGCTGACGGGGGCGTCGCTCATGCGCGACGTGCGCCGGATGCGTGAGCACGGGGCCAGTGCCGTCGCCACCTTCACCGATGCGGGCATCGCCTGCACCGTCGAGGACGCAATCACGCCGATTGCGAAAGGCGTGATCCATCACCTCAATGCAACGGAGACCCTGGACGTGATCGTGGCGGAGATGGGCGACGGGTTCGTCGGCTACTACGGCGTGGACGACCTGATGACGGACATGGAATTGCAGTCGTTCATCGAGGCGCACGTGGTGGCGGCGACCGACCTGGCCGGCGCCTGGGCCGCCGAGCAAACCTTCCACGAGCGGTACCACACCGGTATCACCGCACTCACCGGCCCCGTGACCGACAACGACGTCGGCCGCCGCTACATCACACAGCGGCTCGGCGTCACGGCCCTTAACGCCCTCCAGCAGAGCACCGCGCTCGTGGACAAGGTCGTCGAGGCACTTCCGGGGTCGGCATTTCCGGAGGCGACTCGTTCCGACACGGCCGCCCCGTCATCCGGGGAGGAACTGGCCGTAGCGGAGACGTGATGCGTGAGAAGTGATGCGTGACGTTTTTCGACGATACATCCCCCGTCACGTCTCACGTTTCATTCGCCATCCCCCTCTACCTGAACTCAACGCCATCATGCAGTCTGCCCACTTCACTCCGGCGTTAACGACAGACACCGCCCGCATCGGCCTCCTCCACGGCGCCGGCTACGTCGGGGGCGAACTGATCCGCCTCCTCGCCGCGCATCCCTACGCCGCGCTCCACACGGTGACGAGTCGTACGTTTGCCGACCAGCCCATCGGGGCAGCCCACCCGTCCCTGCAGGGGCAGGTCGACCGCACGTTTGCGGCTCCGACCGATGTGAATCTCGAGGCGCTCGACGCGCTCCTCGTGGCGGCGGAGCACGGCCGGAGCATGCAGGTCATTCCCGCACTGATGGCGAACGGCTTTGACGGGCCCATCGTCGACCTGAGCGCCGACTTTCGCTTCCACGATCCGGCGGTCTACCCCGAGTGGTTCGACGTAGAACACCCGGCGCCCGATCTCTTGGGGACGGCGGTTTACGGGCTGCCGGAGTGGGGCGACGGCGTCGCCGGGGCGTCGCTCGTGGCCAATCCCGGCTGCTACGCGACCGGCATTGCGCTGGCACTGGCGCCGCTGGCCCAGAAAGACGTGCCCTTCACCGCCCACGTCACGGCCCTCACCGGGGCGTCCGGCTCCGGCGCGACGCCCTCCGCCGCCACCCACTTTCCGAACCGCGACGGCAACGTGCGCCCCTACAAGGTGCTGGGACACCAGCACACCCCGGAGGTGCGGCACACGCTCGGCGACCACGTGACCCTCGACTTCGTCCCGGCCTCCGGCCCGTGGACGCGGGGCATCTGGGGAACGGCGCAGGTCGAATGGCCCGCCGAGATGGAAGACGACACCGTGGCCCAGTGGTACAGAGCCGCCTACGGCGAGGCGCCCTGCGTCCGATGCTCCCCCGGTCTGCCCTCGCTCCAGCCCGCCGTCCACACTCCGTTCTGCGACCTCGGCTGGAAGAGGGACGGCTCGACCCTCGTGGTCGGCTTTGCCCTCGACAACCTGCTGAAGGGGGCCGCCAGCCAGGCGATTCAGAATCTCAACTGCGCGCTCGACCTTTCCGAAACGGCCGGGCTTCTGCCTGAGCCCACCGCCGCTCCTGCGTCCTGAATGTATGAAGGCATGGAAGAATGTCCGTTCACTCTCCCCATGCCCTCACGCTTCCACGTCCTCCGCCACCAACAATCCAGGCATCCTCTATGAATACCGCTGAGACCATCGCAGTCGAGCAGCAACTCGAAATCCCCACCTACGACAAGATGCCGATGGCGCTCGTGCGGGGGGAGGGGCCGTACGTGTGGGACGCCGAGGGCACCAAGTATCTGGACTTCTACGGCGGGCACTGCGTGTCTCTGCTCGGCCACTGCCACCCGAACGTCGTGGAGGCGGTGCAGGCCCAGGCGGAGAAGTTGATTTTCTACTCCAACGTCGCCCACAGCCCGGTCCGCGCCCGGGCGGCGCAGCGGCTGACGGATCTTGCTCCCGACGGCCTCGGCAACGTCTTCTTCGCCAACTCGGGGTCGGAGGCCAACGAGACGGCCCTCAAGCTGGCACGCAAGTACACGGGCCGGGCCGGCGTCGTGGCCCTGGAGCAGGGCTGGCACGGGCGCACGCTCGGCAGCCTCGCCCCCACGCACGACGAACAATACCGCGCCCCCTACGCGGACGTGCTCCCCGAGACGACCTGGGTGCCCGTCGGCGACCTCGACGCGGCGGAGGCGGTGCTGTCCTCCGAAGAGACCGCGGCGGTCCTTCTGGAGCCGATCCAGAGCATCGCCGGGATGCGCGAGGTGCCCGCCGGCTACGTCCAGGGACTGCGCGCCCTCTGCGACGAGCACGGCACGCTCTTGATCTTCGACGAGGTGCAGACCGGCGTGGGCCGGACCGGCGCCTTCTCCATGAGCGAGCCCCTCGGCGCGACGCCCGACCTCATCGCGCTCGCCAAGAGCCTCGGCGCGGGCGTGCCGGTGAGTGCCGTGCTCGTGGACGACGCGGTGGCCGCGACCGTGGAGACGGGCGACCAGGGCTCCACGTTCGGCGGCGGCATGCTCGCGATGGCGGCCGTGGAGGCCACGCTCACGACGCTGGTCGAGGACGACCTGATGGCCCGCGCCCCCGAAATCCACGAGCAGGTGATCGAGCAGGTGGGGCCGGTTGTCGACGAGGTGCGGGGCCGCGGGTGCCTCATGGGGCTGAAGCTCGACCGTCCGGTCGCGCCGGTCGTGGAGGCGCTCCGTACCCAGGGCGTGCTCGTCGGCGGCTCGTCGGATCCGCGCGTGATGCGCCTGATGCCCCCGCTCGTCGTCTCGGACGAGGACGTGACGGCCTTCGCGGAGGCGCTCCACGTCGCCCTCGATGCCACCGCCGCACCCGCAAAGGCGCTGTGATGCGACCTCATTGCAGCGGCGCACGACGACACGTACCGACGCCGCACGGGGCGTCGCCGTTCGATTCTGTTTCGCAATTGGCCATTTGCAATGTCCACCTCCACGCCCACGACACCCTCGCCTTCGTCCCCCTCCGATCCGACCACCGGCCCGCGGCACGTCCTCCGGGTAGACGCGTTCCCGGACGCGACCTGGGACGCGCTCCGCCGCGCGGCCGTGGCCCACCGACACGACGGGCCGCGGGGCGCCGATGCGGCTACAGGTCAATCCCTGGGGCTCGTCTTCCTCAACCCGTCGCTCCGCACGCGGGCCTCGATGGAGGGCGCCGCGGCGCACCTGGGGGCGCACCACACCACCCTGGTGCCCGGGGACGGCAGCTGGGGCCTCGAATGGGAGGACGGCGCGGTGATGGACGGGGACGCCGCCGAGCACGTGACGGAAGCCATCGGCGTCCTGTCGCGCTACCACGATGCCCTCGGGGTCCGCGTCTTTGCCTCCGGCACCGACTACGACGCGGACAAGCGAGACACGCTCATCCGCACCGTCGCCGACCGCGCGTCCGTGCCGGTCATCAACCTGGAATCCGCCTGGGCCCATCCCTGCCAGGGCCTCTCCGATGCGGCCCTGCTCACCGAACGCCTTGGGGACGACCTCACGGGCACGAAATTCGTCCTCTCGTGGGCCCCGCACCCCAAGCCGCTCCCCATGGCTGTGCCGAACACCGCGCTCCGCACGGCGGCCCGCTGCGGGATGGACGTGACCGTGGCCCGGCCCGACACGCACGCGCTCGACCCAGCCCTGATAGCCGAGGCCCGGTCGACGGCGGAGGCGCACGGCGGCTCCGTCACGGCGTCGAGCGACCAGGCGGCCGCCGCCGAGGACGCCGACGTGGTGTACGCGAAGTCGTGGGGCGGTCCGCTGATGTACGAAGATCCAGCGCAAGAGGCCGAGGCCCGAACGGCCCGTGCCGACTGGCGCATTACCGAGGTCCTCATGGAGCGCACTCGCGACGGGGCCTTCCTGCACTGCCTCCCGGTGCGGCGCAACGTGGTGGCGGACGACGCGGTGCTCGACGGCCCGCACGCCGCCCACCTCGATCAGGCCGAGTACCGCCTCCACGCGCAGAAGGCCCTGCTCGAGCACGTCTGGAATCTGTGAGCAGTGGAGTCTGTGAGCAGGCCCAGTCGCGCGTGGAGGGAGGTGCCCAGCGCGCCTCTCGCCCTGCGTCCTTCTCTCTTCCCCGCCCGAAGCCCCCACACGACAATTCGAATGCCTTCTTCTCTCTCCTCCCCAACCGTGGTCAAGGTCAGCGGCGCGCTCCTCGACGAGCCGGACGCGCTGGCCGACCTGTGGCCCGTCGTGCAGGCGCTGCACGGCGACGCCCCGGTGGTGCTCGTCCACGGCGGCGGTACTCAGATGACGGCCCTCGCCGACCGGCTCGGCCACACGCCAGAGCGGGTGCAGGGCCGCCGCATCACGGGCGACCTCGATCTAAAAATTGCGCAGTGGACCATGGGCGGCGCCCTGAACACCCAGCTCGTCTCGCAGGCCCAGCAACACGACCTCACGGCGATCGGCCTCTCCGGCGCCGACGCCGAGCTGATCCGGGTATCGAAGCGCCCGCCCTGGGCCATCAACGGAAACGCCGTCGACTTCGGATGGGTGGGCGACATCGAGGCCATCCATTCCGGCGTGCTGGAAGGCCTGCTCGCCCAGTCGTTCATCCCCGTCGTGGCCCCGCTCGGCATTGACGACGACGGGCAGATCTACAACGTGAACGCCGACACCGTCGCCTGCGCGCTGGCCGAGGCGCTCGCCGCCGAAACCCTTTTCTTTGTGACCGGGGCCGGGGCGGTGCGCCGCGACGCCGACGATCCGACCTCTCGCCTGGATACCTGCGACCCGGCCACCGCCGAGCAGGGCATAGCGGCGGGCTGGATCGCAGGCGGCATGCGCGTAAAGGTCGAAACGGCCCTCAACGCCCTCGACGGACCGGTCGGCAAGGTGTACATCTGCGGCCCGGACGATCTGTTGTCTCGGTCTCGAGCGACGGAGGTGGTGCATGAGACGTGATGCGTGAGACATGATACGTGAGGCGTGAAGCGTGAGACGTGAGCGAGAAACACCGTAGCGGCGCGCATCACTCTTCACGCATCACGCCGGCTTCGGCACGGCACCAACGTGAGATCTCTCCAAGAAGGCCTGGCATGATGGCATCCCATTCAACGACACCGACCGACGCCGTAGACCTCCTCAAGGACCTGATTCGCTTCCCCTCCCTCACGGGTGAAGAATCAGAGATTGCCGACTTCGTAGAGCGCCACGTCCGCCGCGCCGGGGTCGACCTGCTCCGACACGAAAACAACGTGGCGTTTGCGATCGGGGACGGGGACGACGCGCTGTTTCTGAACTCGCACCTCGACGTGGTGCCCCCCGCGGACGGCCATCCGTACGACCCGTTCGAGCCGGTGGAGGCCGACGGGACGCTGTACGGGCGGGGAAGCGTGGACGCCAAGGCCAGCGGGGCGGCCATGACCGCGGCCCTGTTGTCCCTTGCCGAGTCGGGCTGGACGCCGAACGACGGACGCGTGATCGTAGGCCTGACGACACATGAGGAGGGCGGCGGGAACACGAATGGGGTACAGGACCTCCGTCCACACCTTCCGTCCCTCTCGGCCGCCGTCGTGGGCGAACCGACCGCCCTCCGCCCCTGCGTCGCACAGAAGGGGCTCCTCATCCTGAAGGTTCACGCTCGGGGCGAGGCCGCACACGCGGGGCGCCCCCACCTCGGCACGAACGCCATCCCCGCCGCCATGACGGCCCTGCGGCAACTCAACGAAGTGTCCCTGAACCGGACAGATCCGTACCTCGGGGCGCCGACGAAGACTGTTACCACCATTGACGGGGGCGACGCGCACAACGTGGTCCCCGAGCACTGCGTCTTCACGGTCGACTGCCGCACTACCCCCGCCTACACCCACGCCGAGATCGTGGAAGCGGTGCGCGAGGCCGTGGACGCCGAGGTGCAGGTCCACAGCGACCGCCTCGTGCCCTGCGCCACCCCGATGGATGCGCGCATCGTCCGCGCCGTGCAGTCCGCACGCGCCGGCGCCGAGCCCTTCGGCTCGCCCACCTCGTCCGACTGGGTCTTTCTCCACGACGTGCCCGCCGTCAAGATGGGCCCGGGCCCGAGCCATCGCTCGCACACCGCCGAAGAACGCATCGACGTGTCCGAGGTCCGGGCGGCCGTGGAGGTCTATCAAGCCCTGGTCCAGACCTACTTTTCTCTCGGATGACAAACTCTCTCGGATGACAAACCAAAGTGGGACGAGCAAATGACTTTGCTGCGTGCTTCCCTCTCCCTCTTCTCCCCCTTTCCCCCTACCCAAATGACCACACCCCTTTGGCAAAAAGACTCCACCGCCGAATCGACGACCGACGATTGGGTCCATCGCTTCACGGTCGGGGACGACTATGAATGGGACCGCCTCTTGCTGCCGTACGACGTCGAAGCAAGCCGCGCCCACGCCTGGGGCCTCCACCAGATCGGCGTGCTGTCGGAGGGGGACCGGGAGCGGATCAACGACGCACTGGACGCGCTGCTCGACGCGTTTGAAGCTGGAGGCGTGACCGTCACGCCCCAGGACGAAGATTGCCACACCGTCATTGAGCGATTCGTGACCGAGCACGCCGGAACGGCCGGCGAGAAGCTGCACACGGGGCGCTCCCGCAACGACCAGGTGCTGGCCGCGCTGCGCCTCTACCTCCGCGACGCCCTCGCCACGATCGGGGCCCAGACCGCAACCCTGACCGAAGCGCTGTGCGACCTGGCCGAGCGGCACGCGGACGTGCTGATGCCCGGCTACACGCACCTGCAGCGAGCCATGCCCTCCACCGTCGCCCTCTGGGCGCTGGGCTATGCCGAATCCCTGGCCGCCGACCTCAGCGCGCTCCGCCATGCCCGTCGCCAGATCAACGTCTCTCCCCTCGGCAGCGCTGCGGGCTACGGCGTGCCGGTCCTCGACTTTCCCCGCGAGGCCGTGGCCAAGCGCCTCGGCTTCCGCGACGTGCAGACGCACGCGACCGCCGTGCAGCTCGCCCGGGGCAAGCACGAGCTCGCCGTCAGCCACGCCTGCACGCAGGTGGGCGCCTCCTGCAATCGGCTGGCGTCCGACCTCGTGCTCTTCGCCACCGCCGAGTTTGACTTTGTCGACCTGCCGCCCGAGCACTGTACCGGCAGCAGCATCATGCCGCAGAAGCAGAATCCGGACGTGCTGGAGCTGGTGCGGGCCTCCCACCACCGCCTCGCCGCCGAGATGCAGTCGCTCGCCACCGGGCCGTCGAACCTGCCCGGCGGCTACCACCGCGACCTCCAACTCACGAAGGCGGCCGTACTGCGCAGCGTGCAGATGACGTCCGACATGCTCACCGCCCTGACTGAGGTCGTCCGCGGCGTCACGTTCAATCCAGAGCACACCCGGGCTGCCTGCACGCCGGATCTCCTTGCCACGCAGCGGGCCCTGGAGCAGGTGGCCGAAGGTGTGCCCTTCCGCACCGCCTACCAGCAGGCCGCGGTGGGGGACGCAGAGTCCGGTCCCATCGATCCCGTCGCCGTCCTCGACGCATACGAGACCGACGGCACTCCGGGCCAGGAACGCCCCGACCTTGTGCGGGAGCAACTCATCCCACACCGGGACTGGATCAACGAGGCCTAGCGCCGGGGGAGCCCCGAATTCTCCTCAAGGGTCCTTCTCCACGGCCCGCTCCACCGCCCGCCGCAGCCGGGGCTTGTGCAGGTGCACCGGCTCCTCCGTCTCCTCGTCGCGCACGGCGCTCAGGTTGAGCATCTCGACGAGCAGCGAGAAGGCCATGGCCGAGTAGATGTACCCCTTCGAGATGTGCTGGCCGAGCCCCTCCGCCACGAGCGTGACGCCAATGAGGAGCAGAAAGCTCAGAGCCAACATCTTCAGCGTGGGGTGGGCCTCAATGAAGGACGAGATGGACTCCGCCGAGACCATCATGATCGCGATGGCGATCGTGACGGCGATGATCATGACCTCAATGTCTTCGGCCATGCCGACGGCGGTAATGACGGAGTCGAGCGAGAAGACGACGTCGAGCAAGAAGATCTGCGCGATCACACCCGCGAACGTCGCCTCCACTCGAGGGCCCGTGTGCCCGTCCTGGCCCTCCAGTTTGTCGTGGATTTCCGTCGTCGCCTTGCCAATCAAGAAGAACCCGCCGGCCAGCAAAATGAGGTCGCGCCCACTGAACGCGTACGCGAGCACTGAGAAGAGGGGCGTGGTGAGGGACATCACCCAGCTGATGGAGAACAGCAGCGCGATGCGTCCGGCGAGGGCCAGTCCCAGCCCCACCCGGCGCGCGAGGGGCTGCTGATCCGTCGGCAGCTTGTTCGACAGGATCGAGATGAAGACGATGTTGTCGATGCCCAGCACGATCTCCAGGATCGTGAGCGCACCGAGAGCGATCCAGGCTTCGGGAGAAGCAATCCACTCCATGGGACTGGGGCGTCGTGTGGGGGACCGAGTAGAGGGGAGACGGGCCCGCCGGTTCGTCGGGGACCACTGCCAACAGCGCAGAATGTAGAAAAGGGCGCCCCCGCCTCGCAACGGGCGCCCCCTTGACGGAGCGGGTCTAAACCAGATTCTTCCACAATCTTCGAGGGGGGGAGCCGGGCGGCCGTTTCGGTCAGGCGAGCGGCTCGGCCAGAAACGACGCAAGGTCTTCCACGTGCTCTCGACTCAGAAGGGGCTCCAGGGCCTGCACAATCAGGCTCACGCAGGTCGCCCGATAGATGAGCGGCTCGTCGGGGCGACCGCTCTGCGCTGTTTGGTGCTGAATGCGCGTGTTGAGCATCGTCCACCGACACTTCATCTCGGCGTAGCCGAGGGCGAGGCCCCGCTTCAGTTCCTCCAAGGTCTCGGTGGCCAGCAAACTGTCGAGCACCTGGTCGCGAAGCTCCGCCACGTGCCGCCGCACGGCCTGGCGCTCAGAGGGAGCAGTCCCGGCCCACTGCTCCAAGACCTCCTCCCATTCTTCCTCCAGGGAATCGCACAGGGCCGTTTGGACCCGCTGCCGGAGCTCGTCAAATGTAAGATCGGTGCTCGTCAGTTCACCTGCGTTGTGTCCCATTCGCCTTTGCTTCAAATTCGACGACGGTGGCTGCACCCTCTCCGACGTAGTGGCGGCTTCGAAAAGCGGCACCCAATGCATACGTTTGGAGCGGCATACGATCGTATTGAAGGCACAAACCAAGGATTCTCGACGGAGGCCCTCGCCTTTGTTCATAGCGACTTGGTTACATCCGCTTTTTCTCTCCATACGAGGGGGATCTTCCGCCCAGCGGATCGATGCCTCCCACGACGAATATGATCCTCTCCAGTTCGCACTGGGACACCGGATTTTGGAAGATTGAGCCTTCACTCGAACACGCGTGCGACTGCAGACGTAGCTGCGTCCCCTTCGCCAGCCTCCTTGCTGCGCTCGTCCTCATGTCTACTTCTCAGAATCCATACTCGTACCTGCGCGAGGACGAACCGGAGTCGTCCGACGACGCCCCGGCCGACGCCGAGGAGCCCGAGGCGCCTCCGACTTCCGACCTTGCATTCGACGACGACGGCGTGGGGGAGGAGCTGCGGCACGCCGACGAAGGGGAGCTCGACGCGGCCCCGTTCGGGATTATTCAGATCGACGATGCGGGGGTCGTGCAGTTCTACAACCGCTACGAGTCCAACCTCAGCGGCGTTGACCCCGAGGACGCAGTCGGGACGAACTTTTTCACAGAGCTTGCCCCCTGCAGCAACAACCCCCTATTTTTGGGACGATTCAAGGACGGCGTCCGGGAAGGGGAGCTCGACGAGTACTTCACGTACACGTTCACCTACAAGATGCGGCCCACCCTGGTGGACGTGCACCTCTACCGAGACACAGCCGGGAACAACTGGATCCTCATCCAGAAGCGCTGAGCACCGGTCGTGCCTCCGGCTCGGTCCGCGAGGGCGACGCCCCATGGGCCAACATGCAGGCGACCCGGAGGCCAGGGTAGAGCAACCGCCCAAGGCCGGGGGCGGCGGGGGTGCCTGGAAAACAGGTTCGGAGGCCGGATGGCCCTACGATCCTTCCCCCTCCAACACACCTCCCGTGGGGGCCGGGGTCGCGTCGGTGGTATCGGCAGACGTGGGGGGCGGCACGGCGCCGGTGGTGTCGGGAAGCGGCACGTCGTTGAGGACCTGCTGCAGCTCATCGAACCGATCGCCGAAGGTGGCGAAGTCTCCCCCCTGGAGCGCATCCCGCGCTTCCTGAATCAACTCCTTGGCCCGCTCCAGCCCTTCCACCTGCTCCGGAGAGGCCGCCTGTGCCGTCTGTGCAGCCTGCTGCATCTGGGCCAGCGCCTGGTCGCGGGTCTCCACGACCTGCTCGCCCAGCACGCTGTTGAGCGACTGACGCAGGGTGCGCTCCATGGCGACCCCTTGATCGGTCGCTGCGATGACGCGCTGCATCTCCGGAATCTGAATCTCGTCGGCAATCAGGAAGATTGGCTCCACGTAGAGGAAAGAATTCTCGATGGGGACCACAATCACGTTTCCCCGAATCACGCTCGACCCCCGCTGGTCCCACAGCGAGAGCTGCTGGGAAATCTCGGTGTCCTGGTCGATGCGCGACTCGATCTGGTTGGGCCCGCGGATGAGCCGGTCCTTCGGCAGTTCGTAGACGACGACGTCGCCGTAGTTGGGAGGATCGGAGCGGGCGGCCACCCAACTGATCATGTTGTCGCGCCCGTCGGGCGTCATGGGCAGCATGAGCATGAACTCAAGCCCCGCCGCGTCCTCCCCCGGCAGGTCCGTGAGGATGTAGTACGGCTCCATCACGCGCTGCCGACCCGCATACTGCTCTTGCGGCCGCGTCCAGAGGTCCTCGTTGTTGTAGAAGACCTGCGGCTGCGTCTGGTGGTAGCGCCGATACCGCTCCATCTGAATCTCGAAGTAGTCCTGCGGGTACCGGATGTGGTCCTGCAGCAGCTCCGGCATCGCGTCCAGCGGTTGGAAGAGGTCCGGGAAGATCCGCTGGTACGTCTGGATGATCGGATCGTCCGGGTCCGATACGTACAGAGACACGCTCCCATCGTACGCATCGACCACGACCTTCACGGAGTTTCGGATGTAGCGCGTGCCCTCATAGCCCTGCTGCCCCCGGATCGGCTCCGAGTAGGGAAAGGAATTGCTGGTCGTGTAGGCGTCTAGAACCCAGTAGTGGCGGTCGTCGCCGTGGACGAGATAGGGGTCCTTGTCGAGCTTTAAGAACGGAGCGACCTTGCGCACGCGCTCCTCCGCCTGGTTCCAGAACTGAATCTGACTGTCGTCCTGGACGTAGTTGGTGAGGAGAATGTTGAAGTCCCCCATGTAGTACGAGAAGAGCAGCTGCTTCCAAAAGCTGCCCACGGCCACGCCACCCTCTCCGTCGTACCGGGTGTACTTGTTTTCACCGGACCGGGGATAGTCCAGCTCCAGGGAGTCGCCCGGGACGCCCGCCGGCACGATGCGGTAGTGAGGCGTGTTTTCTCCATAGTAGAGCGCCGGGTTGTCCACGTCCAGCGACTCGTATTTGGACTGGGGCGGGATGTCCTGCGTGAGGAACTCCGGGCTTCCTTCCGACCCTTCCCGCGCCACGAGGTTGGACACCGAGCCGTACCCGTGCGTGAAGCGGACGTGCCGGTTGTCCCACGTGTCTTCCGGGAGCTGCTGGGTGAGTTCTCGGGGCGACACCATCACCTGCCGATAGTTTCCATCGAGCATGTAGCGGTCCACGTCCACGCTGTAAAACTCGTAGTAGAGCCGGATCTCCTGCAGCTGCCGGTAGGTGTCGATGAGGAGGCGGGGGTCCCACAACCGCACGTTGTCGATGGTCTCCTCGTTGTCCTCCACGGCGTTGGCCGGAAGATCGGGCCGGGCCGGGTACGATCGCTCCTTGAAGTCCTCCAGCCCGTACGCCTCCCGGGTCATGTCGATGTTGTTCTGCAGGTAGGGGCGTTCCACCTGCAACTCACTCGGCAGCACGGTCAGCTGCGTGACGAGGGACGGGGCCAGCACGAGCCCCCCGATCAGCAGGACGATGTACCCCACGGCCCCGATCCCAAGGAGCCGAAGCCGCCGCCGGTACAGGTTAACCCCGATCAGTCCCGCGAGCCCAATCGTGGCCGCCACCATCACGTATAGGGCCGGAATCATGACGTTCACGTCCGTGTAGCCCGCCCCATAAACCGCCCCTCCACCTTCCTGCAAGAGCTCGTACAGGTCCAGGTAAAAGCCCCAGGCCCACCCCAGCAGGAGCAGGATGATGTTGGCCCCCAGGTGGCGAAGGGCGCCCGAATCGGCCTCGAACCCGCCATCCTGGATGCCGATCTGGCCGGCAATCACATACCCGGTCACGAGCGCCAGGAGGCCGAGAAAGGCCAGGCCGACGACCCCGCTCTGGAGCGCTTGGATGAACGGAAGCTCCAAGATATAAAAGCCTAGGTCCACGCCGTAGATGGGATCGGTCTGCCCGTAGGACCCTGCGTACCAAAAGCGGAGCAACTCATTCCAGCGCCCCGAAAACCCGGCGGCGAAGAGCAGGCTAAGCACCCCGGCGACGACGTAGGCCAGGCGCTGAAGCCGATCGCGCGTGAGCGGCTTGCCCCCCACTTGGGGCGCTTCGCCTTCTTGGGCCCACTGCGAGGCCCAGAGGGGCGGGATGTTGCGGATCAGGACGCGAAAGTTTCCGCCAAAGTACAGCCCCGCCACGCCGAAGACGAGGAGGAACAACAGCACCTGCGTCCCCCGAATTTTCCAGAACACGTCCGTGTAGCCCAGCTCGCCCAGCCAAAAGTACTCAACGACCAGTCCTGGGGTGACGAGCAATACGGTAAACACGACCCCGACGATGCCGAGCAGGATCTGGAAAAGGCGACTCGACCGGAGAAGCGACATGAAGGGGGGAAGGGATGATGAACGCGAGTGTCGGGGCGATGAACCGCACGTCAATCAACGGGACAAACGGAGTAAGCTCCAATGCATGCGGGCGAGAGGGGTTCGATCTTCCCCCCCAGATCCATCCGGTCTCCGTATTGTTGCCCATCTCGACACCAACAGTGCGATGCAGGCTCCTCATTTTTCCTGCATATTACCCAACATCGTGCCACCGCATCGCAGAGCAGGCGTTCTACGCTCCAGCGTTCCCTCTGACCCGCCTTCTGGGGCCCCGGCCGCGCCCATCGCCCCCTCGATATTCGGAACCGTTTCCTTCATGCGATGATCGTCGACGTAAAGATCTATCTGGGGGAAAACCACTGGGGCGTCCTTCCGTATTTAGTGCACAGTTATTGGGGAGAAAGCAATCCCCGCCGGCGATGACCCTGGACTTTTTGTCGGGCCCATCGCTTCTTCGAAGAACATACTTTTCAACTAGATTCTACAGGTTTTATATGACCACATATCTTACACTTTCCTTCTTCTGGACCGTATACATGGCGCTTGAGACATACGTCTTCGGACGCCCGCAATCACGCCCGCATTTCGTTGGGTTTCTGATCGTCCACACCCTCCTCGCACCCGTGTCGTTCGTGCTCTCAGCAACGAGCGGCGTGCTTCGGGAGCGTGTGGAGACGGCCTATCGTGGGGCGTGGGCGTCCAAGCGCAAGTTTGCACGTACAGACCGCAAGAAGCTGATTGGGTAGTGCTCTTCCGGCCCCTACTGGGCCGAGGATAACATTGTAAGAAGGCTGCTACGCCCATCCGGCTGGCCGCTGTGGGACAAACCCCCAGCGGCCATTTGCATTTGGGCGAACCCGTAATCTGTTGTTCAATCGGTCTTTGCCCCCGCCATGCACAAGCCGTTGCTCTTCGGAACTGTGGGCTTCGTGCTCCTGCTCGCGGCTGGAGGCGTCCTCGGGTCGAGTCCACTCGGCCCGGAGGCCCCGTCCGCATCGTCTCCTTCCGCACGGCCGGACACGATCGACACCTCGGACGTCTACACCCAGCGTCCGCCGAGCCGCAACGGCATCGGCAAGGTGTACATGGGCCGAGAAATTTCGAAGGTGATGGGGCACCGGGGGGCCAACTGGCTGGAGCGCCCCGAACGGGAAGAGAAGGAGCGCCCGGACCTGCTGGTCGACAGCCTTCCCCTCGACCCGTCCGACACCGTGGCCGACATTGGCGCCGGGACCGGCTACCTGTCGTTTCGCGTGGCTCCGCGCGTGCCGCAGGGGAACGTCCTCGCAGTCGATATCCAGCCGGAGATGCTAGACATGATGCGGGAGCGGATCGACGAGCGGGGCGTGGACAATGTGCTCCCCGTTCGGGGCACGGTGACGGACCCACAGCTTCCGGCCGACTCCGTTGACCTCGCCTACATGGTGGACGCCTACCACGAATTCTCCCACCCCTACGAGATGATGACGGCGCTCGTGGAGGATTTAACGCCGGGCGGACGCGTCGTGCTCGTCGAATATCCGCGAGAGGACCCGAGCATCCCGATCAAGACGCTGCACAAGATGACGGAGCAACAGGCCCGGAAGGAGATGCGGGCCGTGGGGCTCGAATGGGTGGAGACGAAGGACATGCTCCCCCGTCAGCACTTCATGGTCTTCCGGAAGCCGACGGAGTAGCTGTCTCGGACCCTTCTCCGATCCCGGTCACTCGCCGTCGGGCCGGCTTTCCGCCGCCCCATCGCCGGAGGGGCGCGGCGTCTCGCCGTCGCTCCGGAGCGTGAACTCGTCGAGCGAGAGACCGTCGATCACCGACTCGTACTTCGTGAGGTCCGCCGGCAGCAGCACCTCGTTCTCCTCCTTGCCCAGCTTGGCAATCGTGTCGAGGTACTGCTCCGCCAGGCGCAGCTTCACGGCCTCCTCCCCGCCCGGCGCAGACACGGAGGCGGCCACGCGTTCGATCGCCTCCGCCGTCGCCTCGGCCAGCGCCTCGATTTCTTGAGCGCGGCCCTCAGCCTCATTGATACGGCGCTGCTTCTCCCCCTCCGACTGGTTGATCAGCTCCTGCTTCTCCCCCTCCGCGTCGTTGACGGTGGACTGCTGCTTGCCTTCCGACCGGGCCACCGTGGCGCGGCGCTCCCGCTCGGCGGTCATCTGCCGCTCCATCGCCTTCTGCACCGTGCGCGGCGTGTCGATGTTCTTGATCTCGTAGCGGTGCACCTTGATGCCCCACGTCTGCTCCACCTCGCTCAGCACCTCCACGACGGCCTGGCTGATGGCCGCCCGCTCCTGAAACGTGGTGTCCAGCTCCATGCGTCCGATCACCGAGCGGGTGGTCGTCTGGGCCAGCTGAATGGCGCCCCGCCGGTAGTCCGTCACCCCGTAGGCCGCGTTTTCGGGGTTGGTCACGCTCAGGTAGATGATGCCGTCCACCTCCACCCGCACGTTGTCCTCCGTAAAGCACTCCTGCGGCTCCACGGGGATGGCCTGCTCGCGAAGGTCGAGCGTGTAGGCGACGCGGTCGATGAACGGCACCATCGCATGGAAACCAGCCCGAAGCGTCTTGTGGTAGTTGCCAAGGCGCTCCACCACGTAGGCGCTTTGCTGCGGGACAAACCGGATGGCCCGCAGGAACTTGTAGGCCACGTAGAGGGCCAGCAGCGACAGGATGCCGAGGCTGAGGGTGTCGAGAAACTCGAGGGGAGAAGCGTCCATGATGGCGTATGGGCGTTTGAGCGTGGGGGTGGAGAGCGTGGGGGCGGAGTGGAGAGAGGTTAGGACTCGTAGAGCACGGTGGACTCTTGAACACTCTTGTCCGGGCCGCACCAGGGCTCGGGGTCCTTCATCATGTTTACGAGGCCTCCGCAGATGTGATTGTAGGTGCTATCAAGGCCCTCGAAAGATTCTCCAGAGAGGTATCCGCTGTCCCGTCCGAACTGGAGCCACGTCCGGGTCTCGGCGGCTTCAGCGTCGGCGTCTGAGAGTTTGCTGACAAAGTGGTTCTCGTATCGTCGCTTCCGCCACGCTTCGGCGATATTTGCACAGACGGAGCGTGAGGAGCGCCGGATTTGATCCGTCAGTGAATAGGTCTCCTCCTTCGGCCACTCCTTCGAGTGTTCGAAGATTTGCGTGGCAGCGTCGTAGGCTTGCTGATAGACCCGAAGCTCCTTGAATTCACGAACAGGCATCAGACTGGCAGACGTCTTGGATGACGAATGTTGGCTCCCGCTCCTCTCTACTCCTGCACATTCCCGCGCACTCATACTCCCACGCCCCCACGCTCTTCACGCATTCCGGACAGAGTCCGTCACCTCCGAAGCACCCTCAAAGAACGACTTCAGGTTGGCGGCCTCCATCGGGAGCACGCTCACATTGGCCCCGTCCACGATCTCGCCGAGGCGGTCGATGAACTGCTCGGTGAGCCGCATCTTCACGGCAAGCGACCCGCCCGGCTGGGCAATGGCGTCCGCAATGCGCTCGATGCCGTCGGCCGTGGCCTCCGCGATGAGCTCCATTTCGCGCGCCTCCCCCTCCGCCTCGTTCACACGAGCCTCGCGCTGCCCCTCCGACATGAGGATCGACTTCTGCCGGTTGCCCTCCGACACGTTGATCCGAGCGTCGCGCTCCCCGCTCGACTCCGTAATCTCGGCCCGCTTCTCGCGCTCGGCCTCCATCTGCTTCTCCATCGTGAGCACGATGTCTTGCGACGGCTGAATGTCCTTCAGCTCGTAGCGCATCACCTTCACCCCCCACGGGTCGGAGGCCTTGTCCAGCTCCTCCACGATCGCCTCGTTCATCGAGTCCCGCTCGCTGAAGGTGTCGTCGAGCGTGATTTTTCCCACCTCGCTCCGCATGGTTGTCTGCGCGAGGTTCACGGCCGCCAGGCGATAGTCGTTGATGCCGTAGCTGGCCTTGTAGGGGTCCATCACCTTCAGGTAGACGATGCCGTCAACGTCGACCTCAATGTTGTCCTGCGTGATGCACTTCTGGTGCGGCACGTCGAGCACCTGCTCGCGCGTCTCCTGCCGGTAGGCCACGCGGTCGACCAGCGGAATGGTAAAGTGGAGCCCGGGGTGCAGCGTGTCGTGGTACTTGCCGAAGCGCTCCAGGATGACCTCCTCCCGCATTTCCACGATCACAAAGGTGTTGTAGAAGATGAACAGCCCGAAGGCAAGGAGGGCGAGCAGAAAGGTCCACATGGGCACAGGGAAACTGGTAGAAGAAGCAAATGGGGGCTAGCTGGACGAGCGGGCCGACGGGTCGTACCCGAGCCCGGACTCGTCGGAGGGACGGTCTTCGGGGTCCCGGGAGCGGGGGCTGTCGCCCTTCGACACGTCTTCCCCAATCGCCTCGGACAACTCGGCGTCGAGGTCGGCGTGGTCGGCCGGCTCCACGACCCACGTCAGGTTGTCGCGGTAGAGGAGCTGCGCCTCGGCATCCTTCGGCAGCCGGCCCTGGAGCGTGCGGGCGTCCCAGCTGGCGCCCCGGAATCGAATGCGCCCCGGACTCTCCGGCCCGATCGGCTCAAGGACCGTGACGGTCTCGCCCATGGCCTCGGCGTCCTCGTCGGTCATGGCCAGCGAGACCTCCCCCTGCACGAAGCGCAGCATGAGCGGCCGCAGCGCAATTGTGAGCCCGGTCGACAAAAACACCCAGGTGACGATGGACGACAGCGGGTCGACCAGCAGGCCGAGGGCCCGGAGCCCCCCCACCACCACACCCCCAATGCCGAGAAAAAACGCAATGCCTCCCGGCACCACCGCCTCGATGAGCATGAGGAGCGTCCCGCCGACGACGAAGGCCCACGTGAGAAGGGTCGGATCGAGGTCCATGATTGGAGAGAGAAACCGTATCTGTGAGTGCCCGCCCTTCGACATTTGTGAAGACATTTTATGGCACGCCTGAAGACGACAGAGGTTGCATCGCCCCACCTCTTCGCCTGGCGAACCGATCCGCGGGCTCCCGGTTGGCCTGACCCGTCGGGGTCCCTCCATTCACCGCTCATTGTCATGCCCGCCGCTCCCACCACCGACCGGTCCCCGCTCCTTCGCCCCCGCATCTTTGCCGACGTGCCCTCCGTGACGGCCGGCATGAGCACCCGGCACGGGGGCGTAAGTGGCCCGCCCTACGACACCCTCAACCTGGGCCGCCACGTGGGCGACACGGCCAGCTGCGTCGAAGAAAACCGGCGCCGGTTCTGCGCGGCCCTCCACACCGACCCGGCCTGGCTCGCGACGGCCGGGCAGGTCCACGGGTCTACGGTCCGCGTGATCGACGCGCCGCGGCACGAGCCCTTCTGCGACGGCCTCGTTACGACCACGCCCGGCCTGCTTCTCGCCATCGCCGTGGCCGACTGCGCGCCCGTGCTCCTGGCCGACCCAGAGCACGAGGTCGTGGGGGCGTGCCACGCCGGATGGCGGGGCACTGTCCGTCACATCGCCGCCCACACCGTTGCCACCATGGCAGACCGGGGGGCGGACCCGGCCCAGGTGCGGGCCTACGTGGGGCCGTGCCTGTCCCGGGAGGCCTTCGAGGTGGGTCCCGAGGTGGCGGCCCAGTTCGACGACGCCGTGGTGAGCTACCCCGAAGCGGACGGCCGTCCCCACGTCGACCTCAAGGCCGCCCTCCGTCGTCAGCTTGAGGGGGCCGGCGTGCCGGGCGCGGCCATTGAGGAGTCCTCCCACTGCACACTACAGGATACGGACACCTTCTTCTCTCACCGCGCGAGTGAAGGGGATACCGGACGCATGTTCGGAGCCATCGTGCTCCGTCACTGACGCCGGGCCCCGCGTCCTCATCCAAGCGCCATCCCCCCACGGCCGTGCCCATCCTCGATTCATCGTACTCTCCCCCGCCGGGCCTCAATGGCGGCCACCGGCAAACCCTGTATGCGTCGCTGCTGCGGCGCGTTGACTTCGAGTACGACCGCCGCGAGCGCCTCGCCACCCCGGACGACGACTTCCTCGACCTCGACTGGGCCGCGGCCGGGCCCGGCTCCTCGGAGCGCGTCGTCATCCTGACACACGGCCTAGAAGGGAGCGCCGACCGCGGCTACATGCGGGGGATGGCCCGAGCGTTCGTCCGGCGCGGATGGGACGCCTGTGCTCTGAATCTGCGCGGCTGTAGCGGCGAACCAAACCGGCAGGTGGCCACCTACCACAGTGGCAAGACCGACGACCTTGCCTTGGTCATCGACCGCGTGCTCGCCGAAGGCTACACGTCCGTGTCGCTGGTCGGCTTCAGCCTCGGGGGCAACCTCACGCTCAAGTACCTCGGCGAGCGCGGCCGGGACGTGGACGCCCGCATCCGAGGCGCCGCGGCGCTTTCGGCCCCCGTCGACCTCAGTGCCTCGGCCGACCGGATCGATCGGTGGACGAACTGGCACTACGTCCAGTACTTCCTCCGGTCGCTCCGTCGGAAGATGCGGGTGAAGGCCCGGCAGCATCCGGATCGAGTATCGACCAGGCACCTCCAAGAAATTCGCACCCTCCGCGGGTTCGACGATGCCTACACGGCCCCGCTCCACGGCTTCGAGGGCGCCACCGACTATTACCGACGCGCCAGCAGCAAGCCGCTACTCCCCGACATTTCCGTGCCAGCCCTCCTCCTCAACGCCGCCAACGACCCATTCCTTCCGCCCTCGTGCTATCCCCGCGAACTTGCGCGGGCCCACGGCCCGTTGACCCTGGAGGTGCCGGAAAGCGGCGGCCACGTCGGCTTCGTGGCCTTCAACAACCGCGGCGAGTACTGGTCCGAGCGCCGCACCACGTCGTTTCTCTCGTGACGCGACGCCCTGCTCTCGCCGTCATGCCGCCCCCTCCACGAGCCGTACATCCCGCGCCTTCAGCTGTAGGGTTGTTTGCCCATTCCACGTGTTTTCCTCCAGTGAGAAGAGCAGCTCCACCGGGGTGCCGGTCTCCTGGCTCTCCCGGAGCACCGACAGCTTTTCGCCCATGCCGAACCCGATCGCGTCGTAGGTGGCGCCGGCCGAGGCATCTCGCTGTCGCACCTCAAACTTGAGGTGACTGTCGTCACTCCCCACCGTGCGGGCGGAGACCACGTCCAGGTCCTCGGCGTGAAAGACCGGCGTCGGGTTGGAGGGGCCGAACGGGCCGAACTGCTTGAGCACGGCCCAAAAGCGGTCGTTGACCGCTCCAATCGTGTCCAGGTCCACCGGGGCGTCCACCTTGATCGACGGCGTGAGGAGCTCCGGCGTCACCCGCTCACCGACGGCGTCGTCGAACCGGTCACGAAACGTTTCGATGGCGTCGGCCGAGAGCGACATGCCCGCCGCGTGGTCGTGCCCCCCGAACTGGGCAAGCACGTCCTCGCAGTCCGCCAGGGCCTCGTAGATGTTGATGCCCTCGATGGAGCGGGCCGACCCCTTCACCGCCTCCCCGTTGTGGGTGAGCAGGATGGTGGGCTTGTGGAACCGCTCCACGAGGCTGCTGGCCACGATGCCGATGACGCCCAGGTGCCAGTCCGGATCGTAGAGCACCAGTGCATGCGGGCTGCGGGCCGTGATCTGGCGCTCCGCCCGTTCGATGGCCTCCTCTTCGATGGTGTCGTCGATGCGTCGCCGCTCGCGGTTCAGGTCTTCGAGCTCGGCGGCGAGCGGCTCGGCCTCCTCGTAGTCTTGGGCAAGGAGCAGCTCGACCGCCGCCGAGGCGTGCTCCATGCGGCCCGCGGCGTTGATCCGGGGGCCCAGGGTAAAGACGATGTTGCCCGTGGAGGTGACCGTCTGCAGATCGAGGTCGGCGGCGTCCGCCAGGGCCCGGACGCCCGGACGCGTGCTTCGCTGCAGCGCCTCCAGGCCCTCCGCCATGAGCACCCGGTTTTCGCCGTAGAGCGGCACAATGTCGCTGGCGGTAGAGAGGGCCAGCAGGTCGAGGTAGTCAAAGGCAGCCTCCGGGTCCTCGTCGCGATGCGCAAGGAGGGCCTGCACGAGCTTGAATGCAAGTCCACACCCGGACAACTCTACGAACGGATACTCGTCGTCGGGCCGCTTCGGGTCGAGCACGGCCAGCGCATCGGGCAGCGTCTCTTTGGGGGTGTGGTGGTCCGCAATGATGAGGTCGAGCCCCAGCTCCTGCGCGTAAGCCGCCTCCTCGTGGCCCGTAATGCCGCAGTCGAGCGCCACGACCAGCGAAGCGCCCCGCTCGGCCGCCGCGTCGAGGCCTCGCCGGCAGAGGCCATACCCATCCTCGTAGCGGTCCGGGACGAAGAAGGAGGCGTCCACGCCCCGGGAGCGCAGAAAGTCCGTAAAGAGCGCCGTTCCCGTCGTCCCGTCCACGTCGTAGTCGCCGTACACGAGCACCGACGCCCCGTCGTCAATGGCCTCTGACAGGCGGGCCGCCGCGGCGTCCATGTCCGCCATCCTGAACGGGTCGTGCAGGGCCGACCGGTCGGCCCGGAAGAACCGCTTGGCCTCCTCGAAGGTCGTGACGTCTCGCAGGGCAAGGGCCCGGGCGAGCGGCTCGGGCAGGTCATTGAGCTTGCGCTGCAGACGGGGCACCACGTCGGGGGCATCAAGGGAGCGCGGGATCCATCGGTAGGTCATTGGCGACAGGGCAAACCGGCGAAGAAGACGCGTAACGGGGTTGGAATATATAAGACACACCAACCCTTCCGTTGTAACGCAACGGACTGATTCCTCTTAAAAACGAGCATGCACGGCACAAGACTCCCAGGTAGGTGTGTTTTTCGCTGGTTTCTGTGTCCCGAAGAGAAACGGACCCTCGGCCCGGCCCGTGGTCCACTCTCCGTCCTTCTTCGAAAACGGCTCCATTGTGAACCAACCGGATGTGCCGTCCGTAGCAGCGAGTCCAGTTCACTTTGTGTATGCTGTCCGGAGTGAAGGCCATGAGGCCCGGCACGGTGGGGCCGTGGCCGGACCGTCCCCAGCGGACAGGTTTTTCCCCTCCTCGTCTGAGCGCCGGCGGGCCGGAGCCCCCATTCCTCCCCGGGCCTAGACGACCCAGCACTTGCGTCACCATGCCTTTTCACCGCGACGCCCCCTGCCCCTGTCGTTCCAAACGCCCCCCGTGTTGCCTCATTCGTTTTCGGGGCACGTCGTCTCCACTCAGTCCCCTCGATAACCCCATCTGGCCCGCGCGGCCTCTCGACCCGTGAGTGACTCTATGAAAATCTCGACCCTGCAGGACAAAAAGCTCGACGAGCTCCACGAGATCGCGCGGGAGCTCGATCTGACCGGCTACTCCAGCCTGCGCAAACAGGATCTCATCTATCGCATTCTGGAGGCACAGGCCGAGGGGGCAGCGTCGGGCACGGAGCCCGAGGCCGACGCGACAGAAGCCTCTTCCCCGTCGGACGATTCCCCGTCGGGCGATTCCCCGTCGGGCGACCGGGCCAAGGCATCCTCTCCGGAGGCCTCCACGAACCGGAGCTCCGGGAAACCGGACTACATGCGCCGCTACGACCCCAACGAGACGGAGCTTCGGGGCATGATCGAAAAGGTCGGCGTGCTCGAGATTCTGCCCGACGGGTATGGCTTTCTCCGGTCCGACGAGTACAGCTACCAGTCGAGCCCCGATGACATTTACGTCTCGCCGTCCCAAATCAAGCGCTTCGGCCTGCAGGAGGGCGATACGGTTGCCGGGCGCGTGCGCCCCCCGAAGGAAGGCGAGAAGTTCTTCGCCCTTATCCAGGTCGACTCGATCAACGGCCGCGCCCCAGGGGAGCTCGACGAGCGGGATGACTTTGAGTTTTTGACCCCCATCTTCCCCGAAGAGCGCTTTACCCTCGAGGTGGAGTCGGACAGCTACGGCCCCCGCATCCTCGACCTGTTCGCCCCCATCGGCAAGGGGCAACGGGGGCTCATCGTCTCGCCTCCGAAGGCCGGCAAGACGGTGCTGCTGCAGAAAATCGCCCACGGCATCACGACCAACCACCCCGACACCCATCTTCTCACCCTGCTCATCGACGAGCGCCCGGAGGAGGTCACGGACATGGACCGGACCGTGGAGGGCGAGGTCGTGGCCTCCACCTTCGACAAGGACCCGGAGCGTCACGTGGAGGTGGCCGACACGGTGCTGCTCAAAGTGCGCCGCCTCGTCGAGTCCGGACAGGACGTGTGCGTGCTGCTCGATTCGATCACCCGCCTGGCGCGCGCCCACAACGCCGTCACCCCGGAGAAGGGACGCACCTTGTCCGGCGGCATTGAGGCCGGGGCGCTGCGCGGCCCGAAGCGGTTCTTCGGCGCGGCCCGCAACGTCGAAGAGGGCGGCTCCCTCACCATCATCGGCACGGCCCTCATCGACACGGGCAGCCGCATGGACCAGGTCATCTTCGAGGAGTTCAAGGGCACCGGCAACATGGAAATCGTCCTGGACCGCGAGATGGCCGACCGGCGCCTCTACCCGGCCATCGACCTCATTCGCTCCGGCACCCGCCGCGAGGAGGAGCTGCTGCCCAAGCCGATGCTCAAGCGCGTGTGGGTGATGCGGAAGATTCTGGCGGATATGGAGCCGATCGAAGCCATGGAGTTCCTCCTCGACAAGATGAAGGGGACGGACGACAACGAAGAATTCCTGGAGATGATGAATTAGCATTCGGTCCCGTACCCCTCTTTTTCCGAACGGATGTTTTCCGGACGGGCCTCGTTCCTGAGCATCTTTGCGTCTCTTGTCTTTCCTCTGCATCACGATGCGCACAACCCTTCTCTCCCTCGGCCTTTCGCTTTTCTCGCTTCTCCTCGTTGCGGCTCCGGCCTCCGCACAGGACGCCGATCCCTTCATGCGCCACCCGGCCGTGCACCCGGATGGAGATCGGATCGCGGTGTCCTATCAAGGCGACCTGTGGACCGTCCCTGTCGGCGGCGGCACGCCCGAGCGCCTCACCATCCACGAGGCCTACGAGGGCGAGCCCCGTTGGGGCCCCGAGGGCACCCGGATCGCCTTTACGAGCGACCGCTACGGCAACGACGACCTCTACGTGATGGACGCGGCCGGCAGCACGCCGACCCGTCTCACGTACCACTCCACCGGCGACGCCATCGGCGGATGGACACCGGACGGCCAGCTCCTGTTTACCACCCGCCGCACGTACGCCCAGGCCGAGTGGTCGGACGAAATTTACACCGTCGACGCGGAGGGCGGCACCCCAGACCGTCGGCTCGACGCCGTGGGCAGTGCGCCGCGCATGTCGCCCGACGGCCGGTTCATCGCCTTCGAGCGCGGGTACAACGACATTGCGAAGAAGGGCTACGAAGGCCCCGCCGATCGGAATGTGTGGGTGTACGACACGGAAAATGACACCTACACGCAGGTGACCACCTACGCGGGCAACGACCACACGCCGGTGTGGACCGGCCCGCGCACGCTGCTCTACGTGAGCGAACAGAGCGGCGCCTACAACGTCCACCGCCTCTCCCTTACCGATCAGGGGGCCGCAGACGGAGCGCCTGAAGCCGTCACCACGTACGAGGACGACGGCGTGCGGAGTCTGAGCGCGAGTCGTGACGGCTCAGTGGTCGCCTTCGAGCGCCAGACCAGTGTGTTCGTGATGGAGAACGGCGGTGAGCCGCGCCCGCTCGATGTCACGGTCCCGAGCGACTACCGGTTTAGCCCCACCGAGAAGATGCAGATGACGGACGGTGTGCGCGACTACGCCGTCTCGCCGGACGGCGAGCAGGTGGCCCTTGTGCTCCGGGGCGAGCTGTTCCTCATGCAAAACGAAACGGGCGAGCCCCGCACCACGCGCCTCACCGACCATGCGTACCGGGACCGGGGCGTGGCCTGGATGAACGATTCGACCCTTGTCTTCTCCTCCGACCGCGCCGGGAACCAGTACGACCTCTACCGGCTCACGTCGGCCGACACCGAGCACCCGGGCGATCTGTACGATGCCCTGCAGTATGAGGTGACTCGACTCACCGATACGCCGGAAAGCGAGCGTGTGCTCGCGATGGCGCCCAATCGCTCCCGCGTTGCCTTCCGGCGGGGCGCCATGACGGCCTACGGGGAAGGACAGCTCATCACGGCCGCCGTCTCGGAGGGCACAATCGAGGACGAGACCGTCCTCGCGGAGGGCTGGAACGCCCCGACCGACGTGGCCTGGAGCCCCGACAGCGATTGGCTCGCGTACAGCCAGAACAACCTCAACTTCAACAGCGACGTCTTCATCCACGCCGCCGACGGCTCCACCGGACCCGTGAACGTGAGCCAGCATCCCAAGGGCGACGGCGAACCGGTGTGGAGCCCCGACGGCTCGAAGCTCGGCTTCGTCTCCAACCGCAGCGGCAACGACAACGACATCTGGTTCGTGTGGCTCGAGGAGGAGGACTGGGAAAAGACGGAGCGCGACTGGGACGCGCTTGAGGACGAGTCCGACGCAGAAAGCTCCGAAGACGACGCGCCCCCCGAGGTGAACATCGACCTCGAGAACATTCACGACCGCCTCGAGCGCGTGACGGCCCTTCCCGGCGGCGAAGGCGACCCGATCATCGCCGAAGACGGGGATACCTTCTACTTCGTGGGCGGCCGGGACGCCGGCCCCGCCGACTACGACTCCGAGGTCGACCTGTACAGCATCCAGTGGGACGGCTCCGAACGAACCCGCGTGACGGAGGGGGACGTCAGCCCCTCCGCCGTTCGCCTCTCGCCGGACTACTCCCAGATCTTCTTTGCCCACTCCGGCGGGCAGTTGGCCCGCGTCCCGGTCAAGAGCAACAAGCTCGAACCCCTGTCCTTCAGCGCCTCCATGACGGTGGACCACGCGGCGGAACGGACTCAAATCTTCGACGAGGTAGGCCGGGCCCTCGGCCAGGGCTTTTACGACCCCAACTTCCACGGCGACGACTGGCAGGCGCTCCTGGAGGAGTACCGACCGCGCGCCATGGAGGCCTCCACCGCGCAGGACTTCCAGACCGTCGTCAACCGCATGCTGGGGGAGTTGAACGCCAGCCACATGGGCTACTACGCCGGCGACCGCGCCGAGACGCAGGACGAGCGCACCGGGCGCCTCGGGGTGGAGCTGGATCCGGTCGAAAACGGTGTGGAGGTCCAGCGGGTCGTGCCGCGCTCCCCCGCCGACCGCGAGGCCAGCACGCTCCGCGAGGGGGACGTCATTACGGCCGTGGACGGCCAGGCGGTGACCGAGGCCGGCAACATCTACCGGCTGCTGGAAGGCACCGTCGAGGAGAAGGTCCTCCTGAGCGTCACCGGCGCCGACGGGACGGAGCGCACCGTGCGCCTCCGGCCGGCCGGCGACCTCGGCGACGAGCTCTACCGCGAGTGGGTGGAGAACCGCAAGGCGCTCGTCGAGGAGTACTCCGACGGCCGCCTCGGCTACATCCACGTGGAGGGCATGAATTGGGAGAGCTTCGAGCACTTCGAGCGGGAGCTGTACGCCAGCGGCCACGACAAGGAGGGCCTCCTCATTGACGTGCGCTACAACGGCGGCGGCTGGACGACCGACTACCTCATGACCGTGCTTAACGTGCGCCGGCACGCCTACACGGTGCCCCGCGGGGCCACGGACAATCTCCAGCAGAACCACACGCAGTTCCGCGGACACTACCCCTTCGGCGAGCGGCTCCCCTACGCGGCCTGGACGAAGCCGGTGGCCGCCCTCGCCAACGAAAACAGCTACTCCAACGCCGAGATCTTCTCCCACGCCTTCAAGAACCTCGACCATGGCACGCTCGTGGGCCAGCCCACCTTTGGCGCCGTGATCTCAACCGGCGGCGCGGGCCTTCTCGACGGCTCCTACGTGCGCATGCCGTTTCGGGCCTGGTATGTCCACCAGACCGACGAAAACATGGAGCATGGCCCCGCGCGGCCAGACATCCAGGTCGCAAACCCGCCGGGCATCAAGGCCGACGGGGAAGATCCGCAGCTGCGCCGCGCCGTGCAGGCCCTGCTGAACGAGAACGCCGAGTAGTGGGTGGCCCTTTCTCCTCTCTCACCCCGCGCCGATTGGGAGCCGGAGGGCGCCGCCCCCGCCCTTCGCCTCTGCACATGCTGCCGCCCAGGGCCCGTCGGGGAACCGAATGACGGGCCCGCTGTGTAGGAAGATTGGTCGCGATTGTCTCACCCATTTCCAACCTCCGCTCCATGCCCGAGAACGTAGACCTCCGTGCGTTGCTGTTCGACATGGATGGCGTCCTGGTGGACGTCTCCCGCTCATATCGCCGCGCAATTGAGGAGACGGTCGAGCACTTCACCGGCCGCCAGATTGGAGAGAATGCCATCCAACGGTACAAGAACTACGGCGGCTTCGAAGACGACTGGAAGCTCACCCACGCCATCGTCACGGACACGGCGATGGAGGTCCCCATCAGCCGCGTGATTGACGAGTTTCAGGACCGCTACCGCGGCGACGACTGGGACGGCTTCATTACCGAGGAGCCCCCGCTGATCGACGACCAGACCCTCGACACGCTCAACCAGAATCACATCCTGGGCATCGTCACCGGGCGGCCCGAGGAGGAGGCCCAGTGGACGCTCGACCATCAGAACTGGACGAGCCACTTTCCCCTCCTGGTGGGCAAGGAGAAGCAGGGGGATCGTCAGAAGCCCAACCCCTTCCCCCTCGAACACTCTCTTACCATGCTGGCCGCCGCCGGTTGCCCCATCGACCCGGAGGAGGCCGTGTACGTCGGCGACTCTGTCGACGACATGGATGCGGCCCGCAAGGCCGGCATGTGGCGCATCGGGGTCGTGCCCCCGTACGTGGAGGCCGACGATCACAAGCCGCTGCTGGAGGAGCATGGCGCGCACGTCGTGATCGATGACCTCGACACACTGCCCGATGTGCTGTCCACCCTCGGGGAGCGCACGCCTGCCCAAACGGCGCGATAACCCCTGTTCGAGGGACCAAACCACCCAGACCGTTCCGGCGGGCTCGGGCATGCCCCGGGCCTGCCGTTTTTTGTTGTCCCCCGTCCCACAGGGCGTGGGCTACGACCCATCCTCCACCACAATCTCGACCCGGCGGTCCTCGCGGCGTCGCTCCGGCGTCTCGTCTGCCCCCACCGTCGTTCGGGGCCCGAACGCCTCAATCTCGAGGCTCTCCGTCCGGATGCCGTGGTTCGTGTCGAGGTAGTGGGCCACCGCCGCCGCCCGCTGGGCCGACAGGTACCAGTTGCTCGGATAGGTGTCCCTGAGGCTGGGGCCAATGGGCACAGGGTCCGTATAGCCCTGTACGCGGAAGCCCGCGTCCGGATACTCCTCCTTGATCGTGGCCGCGTGCTTGTCGAGCTGCCGGCGGCCGCGGTCGGGGATCCAGGCGCTGCCCGACGGAAAGTAAATGGGCGGCCCGAGCGTCGTCTCCTCGTCCTGCGTCCGGGCCGAATCACGGAGCGTCTGCACCTCACGGGTCAGGTCCTGAGTGGCGGCCTGGAAGGAATCCACCCGGGCCCGCAGCTCCTGAACGGTTCCCTGATTGCCCTGCTGCTGACACCCGACGAGCGTGACGGCCAGAAGAAGACCCAAGAAGAAGCGCATCGACTTGAGGGGATTTGGGGCGGGACGTGATGTAGGTTTTCTAAAGTCCCCACTGCGACGCTGGAATGCAACACAGAGAGAACAAGCCCTGACGCGTCGATGTGCGCACCGCCGTTCTCTACGACGACCCCGGAGGGCTGATCGACGATCGCAGCGCCGCCCGCACTGTGTCCTCGACGCGGTCCATGTGTCGTCGCAGTGTATCGTACCCCATGTGTGCCCGGGCCACCGACCATCGCCCCCGGGCCACTCGCCGGATCCCTTCGCGGCGGTCGGGCTCGAAGGCACGCTCCGGGGTCCGCATCAGGTACCAGTGCGTCCTCTTCACGGCGTAGCGGTCCCCGTCCGGATAGCCGTGCTGGGTGGTGCCGAGCGTGGAGACCAGGCGAAGCGCCTCGATCCCGACTTCCTCCTGCACCTCGCGCCGGGCACACCCCTCCACAGACTCGCCGGGATCCTTCGTTCCCTTGGGAAGGTCCCACACGCCCCGTCGAAAGATGAGCAGCAGCGCTACGTCGTCCGGGAGGGGACAGCCCACGTAGCCCCCACCCGCCGTCACGGGCGCAGGGGCCCGGTACGGATCCGCATTGCAGATCGCCGCGGGGGGCACCGACGACACATGCACCGACTGTCCATTCTCCGGGGGGCGGCCGGGAAGCCTCCGAGGATCCACGACGAGCACCGGCCCCGTGTCCTCGGGGAGGGCCTCGAGGGTCGTCCACAGTCGCACCCCATCGTCGGGGGCGGAGACTCCCTGCTCCGCGAGTACGGACGGGTCAGGATCACGGGCGGCAACGGGATAGAACAGAAGCATGATCGACGCCAGGAACGGTGGGGGAGAGATTTAAAGAAACGGAGGGAGAGGGTACGCCTACAGCGACCCTGTGAGCAGGGCACAGAAAAGCGAAACACGCATGCCGCGGACGGCCTGGGGCCCCGTTCCAGGAAGAATCGCCGCAGAGCAGACGAACGAAAAGTGTCGTTATTTGCGTAGGGGATTTGCGTGGGGAACGTGCCGCTTCGATCCCGCCGCGCAGGCTTCCATCGACGAAGGAGCGACGTCGGGGTCGCATTCTCACAGTTCCTTCATTCTCCGCTCGGATCAACCCCCGGGCCTCCGGTTTTCTGGTGCTCTACGCATCATGTCTATCTGCACGTCTATCTGCGCAAGCACGCGCGGCCCCTCCGTTCTTCTACGAATAGGGCTGCCCCCGAGGCACGCTCCTTTTCTATGTGGCACCAAGCCTGGACGTGGTTCCGGGAGAGCCTCACGCTCAACCAGTGGATTTCGACGTCTACCCCGAAGACTGTGCGGCAGGACGGGGCGGCCGGCGTGACGGTGGGCGTCATGTTGATCCCGCAGGCGATGGCGTACGCCGTCATCGCGGGTCTGCCGCCCATTTATGGACTGTACGGGGCCCTCGTCCCCCTTCTCATCTATCCCATCTTTGGCACGTCGCGCCAACTGGCCATCGGGCCGCAGGCGCTCGACATGCTGATCCTGGCGGCGGGGCTCGGGGCCGTGACCCAGGTGGGATCCGGCGAGTACGTGGCGATGGCCATCATTGTAACCGCGATGGTGGGGCTGATGCAGATTGCGATGGGCGCCATGCAGCTCGGATTCGTCGCCAATCTGCTATCGCGGCCCGTGATTACGGGGCTGACTTCCGCCGCGGCACTCATCATCTCGTTCAGTCAGCTGGGAAGCCTCCTCGGCGTCGACCTCGGCAACTCGCAGTACGTCCACGTTGTGTTTTGGCGCGCCCTCCAGCACCTTGGAGAGGTGCACCTGCTGTCGCTGGGCATTGGGGCCGCCGGCATCGCCCTGCTTCTGTTGCTCCCCCGGTGGGCCCCAGCGATTCCGGAGGCGCTCGTCGTGGTGGCCCTGGCCACCGTGGCCAGCTATGCGTTCTCGTTCGAAGACAGTGGGGTGGCCGTGGTGGGCTCCATCCCGGAGGGCCTTCCGCCCCTCACCCTGCCGACCCTCAACCTGAGCACGCTCAATGCCCTGCTCCCGGCCGCCTTCACTCTGGCCCTTGTGCAGTTCATGAAGAACGTCTCGCTGGGGCGTGTCTTTGCGACGCGGCACGGGTATACGATCGACCCCAATCGCGAGCTGGTGGGCCTCGGAGCGGCCAACTTCGTGGGGTCCTTTTTCTCGAGCATTCCCGTGTCCGGGAGTTTTTCCCGGTCGGCCGTCAACGACCAAACGGGGGCCCAGACGCCCCTCGCCAACTGGTTCACGGCTGGGGTCATTGCCCTCACGCTCCTCTTCCTGACCCCGCTCTTCTACTACCTGCCCCTGCCGGCCCTGGCCGCCATCATTATCGTGGCCGGGATCGGGCTCATCGACCTGCACGAGCTACGGAGTCTCTTCAAGGCCCGGCGGCGCGACGGCTACATTGCCCTCTTTACGGCGGCCTGCACACTGCTGATCGGCATCCAGGAGGGCATCCTGCTGGGCATCGGCACCTCGCTGGTGGCCGTGCTCTACCGAATTAGCCGGCCCAACATGGCCGAGCTCGGGCACGTCCCCGGCACCCGCCTCTTCCGCGACCCGGACCGCTTTGAGCAGGCCGCCCGCCTCCGGGGCATCATGGTCCTGCGCGTGGACGCCTCCTTCTCGTTTGCCAACGCCGAGTACTTTAAGGACTTCATCCTGGAGAAGAGTGAGCGCGAGGGCCGCACCGTGAAGGTCGTCATCGTGGACGGCAGCAGCATCAACGGCCTCGACACGACGGCAATCGAGGCCCTGTTCTCCGTCGTCGAATCGTTGGAGGAGGAGGACATTGAGCTTCACCTGACGGGCCTCATCGGGCCGGTGCGCGAGGTGGTGCGCCGCTCGGGGCTGCACGCCCTGCTCGGCGAGAACAAGTTTCACCTCGACCCCCACATGGCCGTCGTGAGCGTGCTGGAGCGCTGGGACGCGGCGGAGGACACCGACCGCGTCGAGCAGTACTTCGCCACGACGGAGCCGGAGAAGAAGGAGGCGACACCCGCGGCGTCGTAAGACGTCGTAATGCGGGACGCACCGCGCCCTCGGGATGCCCATCACTCTTCCTCGCGCTGCGCGAGCGTTCCGCACTCGCGGGCCTGCCGCACCACCTGTCCCACCGTGAAGGTCCAGCGCGGCGACGCGTCGCACCCTGCGGCTTCGAGTGCGGCGGCCGCCCAATGGTTGCAGTTGTTGAAGACGTGGTACGTCAGCGGCGACGCGTAGAAGCGACTGTCGATGTAGAAGCCCGGCGCCGCGACCGGGGCACGCCCGGTCGAGTCGACCGCGAACGATTCCGCAACAAAGGTGGTGAGGGCCTCAAGTTCGGCGGCCGAGACCGGCACGCGGACGACGGTCTCCCTCCCGAATCGGTCGAAAACGGAACGCTGAATGGGCACAACGTGAAGCACACTGCCCGTGGGCCAGGCCCCAGCCCGAACCGCCCCCCACACCCCGCGCGACTGCCCCGGGTAGTAGCGCGCCTCCCCCCAGCCTACCTCCAGGTACCGAGCGTTGGCAGCATCGCCGTGCACCGGCCACCGACCGTCGGGCACGTCGGCCCGACGGACGGCAATGCCCGCGTGCCAGCCGTGCTTGACGACGTACACGACGCTCGTGCTGTCGGGCCCCTCCCCCGGCGAGACGGCCTGACGCGGCAGGTGGCAGCGCGCCGCCAGCACGACGAGCCACACGGCCACTCCGCCGACAAGAAGACCGCGGCGCCACTGCATTCACTGGAACGAGGGGTCGGGAAGAGAAAGAGGATCCCCTTCAATTAGCGGCACCGTGTCCAGGATCCGACACTCCTCCGCTGTCTCGCCTCTCCCCCCTGCATTCGCGCCGTACAGTGGCTATTCTAACCGGGCGGAGCCCCTCGAATTTATAGCCCAACCCCCATGGAGCAGAACGCCGCACTCCGTTCCCACCTCACGGACCTCCTCGCCGCCCGACAGGCCCACTGCACGTTCCCGGACGCCGTGGCCCACATGCCCACAGGTCGTCGCGGCGAGCGCCCGGACGCACTGCCGTACTCCGTGTGGGAGCTCGTTGAGCACATCCGACGCGCGCAGCGGGACATCCTCGACTACTGCCGCCATTCGGACTACGAGGCCGGCGAGTGGCCGCACGACTACTGGCCCGATACGACCGCTCCCTCCACTCCCACGGCGTGGGACGAGTCCGTGGCCCAGGTGCAGGACGATCAGGAGGCCCTGTGCGATCTCGTTGCCGACGAGACAATCGACCTCTACAACACGGTCCCGTCCAGCGACGAGCACACGTACCTCCGCGAGGCCATGCTCGTGGCCGACCACACGGCCTACCACGTCGGGCAGATCGTCACGGTGCGCCGCCAGCTCGGGCTCTGGCCCCCCAGCGGAGACGCCGAGTAGCCGACCGTGCCACCTACGATTGCGACTGGAGGGCGCGATCCAGGTACTCTTCCGCCTCCGCCTCCACGCGACTGCGCATCGGCTGCAGAAAGGCGCTGAGGGTGATCGCAACGTGCACTGCGTCGGCCTCCACTTCAATGTGGCCGTCGGCCCCCTGCCCGCTAAACTGCAGGGTGTCCCCCGTCCACTCGGCGTCGACCCCGAGCTGGGCTTCGAGCTTTTCAGCAACATGCTCGACGGCCCCCCGTCCATCGTCGAGCCCCAGGGAGTGCGAGCGGGTAATGTCGATGTCGGCCATTGGCACGGGCGTATTTAGAAAAGCATGCAGAGAAGAATGGATACGGCGAGTCGCCCTGTCCGTTCGCGCCGCCTATGCTTTCCTCCTGTCGGCCCCTTGTAAGTGCCCTGTCGTCGTCGTTTGTTGTGGAGGTGCGTCGTCTGTTCCTTTCCGCGCCCCCACCATGCGCCCTGCCCTCCGTTCCCGCCTCGGCCTCTTTGTTCTTGGCCTGCTGCTTCTGCCCCTTACAGCCTCGGCCCAGCCGTCGGAGGCCCTGCAGTCGCCCGCCACCTTCCTGGGGTACGAGCTCGGCGAGCAGTTTACGCCCCACCACCGGGTCGTGGACTACGTGCGACACGTGGCCGAGCACTCGCCCCGCGTGGCCCATCGCCAGTACGGCACGTCGGTGGAGGGGCGCCCGCTCCTGCTCGCCACCGTGACGGCGCCGGATAACCACGACCGCCTCGAGACGCTCCGCCGCGACAACCGGAAGCGCGCCGGCCTCGTCGAGGGCGTGCCCCAGGCTGAGCCTACGGCCGTCGTTTGGCTCAGCTACGGCGTGCACGGCAACGAGTCCGTCTCCACCGAGGCGGCGCTCCGCACCCTCTACGCCCTCGGCGACCCCCAGAACAGCCGGACGGGCGGCTGGCTGGGGGACGCGGTGGTGCTGCTCGATCCGCTTCTCAACCCCGACGGGCGCGAGCGCTACGTGCAGTGGTACAAGCGCATGGCCGGGGACCAGCCCAACGCCCGGCCGGCGGCCCGCGAGCACCACGAGCCCTGGCCCAGCGGCCGCACGAACCACTACTACTTTGACCTCAACCGCGACTGGGCCTGGGGAACACAACCGGAGACGCGACAACGGCTCGACGCCTACCATCGCTGGATGCCGCACGTGCACGTCGACTTCCACGAGATGGGCGTGGACGAGCCGTACTACTTTGCCCCGGGGGCCGAGCCGTTCCACGAAACCCTGACCGAGTGGCAGCGCGACTTTCAGTTCACGATTGGGCGCAACAACGCCGACTACTTCGACGAGAATGGGTGGCTCTACTTCACCGAAGAGGTGTTTGACCTGTTCTACCCCGGCTACGGCGACACGTGGCCCCTCTTTAACGGCGCCATCGGGATGACCTACGAACAGGGCGGATCGGGGCGGGCCGGGCGCGCCATCGTCACCGCCGAGGGCGATACGCTCACGCTGCTCGACCGCCTCCGCCGTCACCACACCACCGGCCTCTCCACCGTCGAGGCGACGGCCGACCACCACGAGCGGGTGGTCCGGCAGTTTGAGGACTACTACGCCTCGGCCCAGGAGACCCCGCCCGGGGAGTACCGGACCTACGCCGTGCGACGGGACGCGCAGGGGCACCGGCTCGCGGCCCTCACCGACCACCTCGACCGCCAGCGGATCCGCTACGGCTACGTCACCGAGCCGAAAAGGGTGCGCGGGCGCAGCTACCACAGCGGCGAAACGGAACAGATGCGCCTGCAGGAAGGCGACCTTCTCGTGAACGCGGCCCAGCCGAAGGCCCGTCTCGCGAAGGTGCTCCTGGAGCCGAAGACGACCATCGTCGACTCCCTGACGTACGACATTACCGCCTGGGGCCTGCCGTACGCCTACGGCCTCGAGGCGCTGGCCCTGCCGGAGTCGGTCGCCCCCGACACCCGTACCGCCCCGGCCTCGCCCGCTCCGTTGACCGGCGACACGGACGCCCCCTACGCCTATGTCACCCCCTGGACGAGCCGGGCCGACGCCCGCTTCGCGGCGGCGCTGCTCGACGAGGGGCTTCGGCTTCGTTTCGCCACCGAGTCGTTCACGGTGGACGACCGCTCGTTCGAGCCGGGCGCCCTTATTCTCACCCGCGCCGGCAATACGAGCCGGACCGACCGATTCGACGCGACGGTGCAGCGGCTGGCCGAGGCCCACGAGCAGTCGCTCCACGGCGCATCGACCGGGTTCACGCCGCAGGGGCCGGACTTCGGGTCCGACAACGTGGGGTTTGTGGAGGCTCCACACGTGGCCGCACTCTCAGGCCCGCCCACGAGCGCGTCCCGCGCCGGAGAGGTGTGGCACTTTTTCGACCGGCAGCTCGACTACCCCGTCACCCTCCTGCCCGCCGACGATTTTGAGGCCTCGATGCTCGAGGACGTGGACGTGCTCGTGCTTCCGAGTGGAGGGTACGGCGGATGGTTTACCGACGCGCGGGCCACGGCCCTCACGGACTGGGTGCGGCAGGGCGGGCGCCTCATTTCCATGGGCACCGCCAACGAGGCCCTGACCAATCGAGCCCCGTACGCGCTCACACACAAGACACCCGGCGCTTCGGACACGACCGAGGACGCCCCCCTCACGCCCTACGGCGCTCAGACTCGGAAGCGCCTCTCCGGGGCCACGCCCGGCAGCATTCACCGCGTGCAGCTTGACGACTCGCACCCGCTGGGCTTCGGCGTCGAGCCCCCCTACTTCACGCTCAAGCGCAACGACGACGCGTTTGCCTATCTCGACGAGGGGCAGACCGTGGGCGCCCTGGAGGCCCCCGCGCCCGTGAGCGGCTTCATGGGCCACGAGGCGCAGCGGACGGTCGACGACACGTTCCTCTTCGGCACGCAGTCGATCGGGGACGGGCAGGTGACCTACTTCGTCGACAATCCTCTCTTTCGGGGCTTCTGGTACAACGGGCAGGTCCTTTTCGCGAACGCCGTCTTCTTTGTGGGAAATGGGTAGTGGTTCTTGGGTGAGGGGTACGAGGGAGCGGAAACGAAACTGGAATCTCTTTTCACCTCTTCCCCTTCCTTCTTCCCCACGGGGATTCAGTCCATGCCGACCCCGAACATGTTCTCCAAGTCGTGGCTGGAGTGGACGCGAAACCCGATGAGCGTCTCGGTGTCCGTAATGCCCTCCACCTGACGAATCTCGCTCGTCACGAGGTCGGCGAGCGCCTCGTTCTCGGCCACGCGCAACATGGCGACGAGGTCGACCCGCCCCGCCACGGAGTGCACCTCGGTGATGCCGTCGAGGGCCGCGAGCGCATCGGCCACCTTGTTGACTTTGCCGCGCTCGGTATCGAGAAGAACAATTGCGGTGACCATGTTGCGGGGGATCTGTGCGTAGAGAGACAATGCTGGAACGTACAAAGGCAATATACGCCCAAAGTCCCAGACGGCCAAACGCACACTCGCGCGATCACGATTCCTTTCCATCCGCCCCTTTCCATGAGCGCCTCGTCTTCGACCGATTCCGGCACCGCCGGTGAGCACCACGTTTATGTCGTCGAGTGCAGCGACGGCACCTACTACACCGGCTACACAACGGACGTGGAGCGGCGAGTGGCCGAGCACAACGACGGCACAGCGGCCAAGTACACCCGCGGGCGGCGCCCGGTGACGCTGGTGCACACGGAAACGTTCGACGACCAGTCCGCCGCCATGCAGCGGGAGTACGCGATCAAGCAGCTGCGGCGGGCGGCGAAGGAGCGGCTCGTGCACCCCGGCACGAATTCAGTGTCGTGAGCTCCCCCCAATCGGCCGGGCGATCACTGCACCGCGGACGGCCAGGGCTCCGCGGCCCACCGGCTGTTGTCTTGGTGGATGCCGGGACACCATTTCTGAACCAACCCGTCTCGCTTCCGAGCCAACGCCAGCCTACAGCGGCATGTTGCCGTGCTTCTTGCGCGGGTTGTTGACCACCTTGTTCTCCAGCATGTCGAACCCGCGGATGAGGCGCTCGCGGGTCTCGCTCGGCTTGATGACGTCGTCGACGTATCCGTACTCGGCCGCCACATAGGGCGTGGCGAAGCGGTCGCGGTACTGCTCCACGAAGTCATCCTTCGCGGCCTCCGGGTCGTCGGCCGCGTCCAGCTCGTCGCGGTAGATGATCTCGACGGCGCTCTTTGGGCCCATCACGGCCACCTCGGCAGTGGGCCACGCGAAGTTGAGGTCGCCGCCGATGTGCGTCGAGTTCATCACGTCGTAGGCCCCGCCGTACGCCTTGCGCGTGATGACGGTGATGCGGGGGACGGTGGCCTCGCAGAAGGCATAGAGCAGCTTGGCGCCGTGCTTGATGATGCCGTTCCACTCCTGGTCGGTGCCGGGCAGGAAGCCGGGCACGTCCTCCATCACGAGGAGCGGCACGTTGAACGCGTCGCAGGTGCGCACGAAGCGGGCGCCCTTGATCGAGGCGTCGATGTCGAGCACGCCGGCCAGCACCGCGGGCTGGTTTGCCACGATGCCGACCGGGCGCCCCCCGATGCGCGAAAAGCCCGTGAGCAGGTTCTCGCCGAAGTCGGGCTGGATCTCGAAGAAGTCGTCCGCGTCGACGAGGTGCCGGATCACGTCCCGCATGTC
>NZ_JAZKRW010000013.1:0-41106 GCF_036626415.1 Salinibacter sp. | reverse complement strand
ATCTTAGAGGCGCTTCCCGAATACGCGACCGTGCAGCAAGAGCTCGATCAGCTAGAGCAGGAGTGGCGCACAGAGATTGAGAGTCAGGAGGAGAAGGTGCAGAGCCTTCGAGACGAGTATCGGGCGCGCGAGCTCCTGTACACCGACGAGGAACGCCGGCAGAAGCGGGCTGCCATTGACAAGGCGCGGAAGCGGGTAGAGCAGCTGCGACAGAAGTATTTTGGGCCGGACGGGCAGCTCTATGCCCGCCAGCGAGAGCTGATGCGTCCGATTCAGGAGCGCATTCTCGACGCCGCCGAGAAGGTTGCCACGGAGGAGGGATACGACTACGTTTTTGACAAGAGTGAAAAGGTGCTGTTCATGTATGCCCGAGACGACCACAACCTGAACAGTCAGGTGCTTCGGGCCCTTGGGATTACCCCTGGGCAGCAGTCAGGGGGGCAGTGACAAGTCGCCCTGCCCACGCACCCACGTCGCATTCATCAGAAAACTATCTTTCGGAATAGGTTCTATGGCCATGTCAACTCGAGTTACAAAGTCCTTCTCGCTTCTCCTTCTTCTCGCGGCGATGGTCGCGATGCCGGTGCAGGCCCAGAAGATTGGGTACGTCGACCAGCAGGCCGTCCTGGTGAGCATGCCGGGAATGCAGGAGGTACAGCAGGAGGTACAGCAGGAAATGAAGCGGCAGCAGCAGGAGCTGCAGCAGCAGCGACAACAGTTTCAGAAGCGCGTGAAGCAGTTCCAGCAGCAGCAGTCGCTGCTCGACGACTCTGCGCGGGCCGAGCGCCAGCGGGAGCTTCAGCAGCGCCAGCGGGAGCTCCAGCAGTCGGCCCAGCAGCGCCAACAAGAGATGCAACAGCAACGTCGCGAAATGATGCAGCCCCTGCTGGAGAAGCTTCAGGGGGCGATCGACAAGGTGGCCGCCCAGGAAGAGCTCGACATGGTCCTGCGTCGAGAGGTGCTCCTCTACGAAGATGAGACCAGCGAGCAGGTGATGGACATCACACGCAGCGTGGCGGGGGAGCTTGGCATCTCGCTCACGCAGTCTCCGGGGGAACCCTCTCCAACCCTCGATCAGAACGCGCCGCCGGCTGGTGGGGGCGGTGGGGGACAATAGCGTCTGGGCACGGGCCTCGAAGGGGCCTCGGCCGACCGGTACGGAACGACGACGAGCCGCCGGCCCGGCCGTGCGGTGAGGGGCCCTCCATGTCTTTCGGTCGGGGAGAAGCGATCTCGTCCACTTGATTTCACGACCCCATGGGTGCCGATTTTTCTCCCCCAGACGTCGCGGACGTGCCGCGCGTGACGACCGAAACGGTTCAAGAGATGAAGGAGGCTGGGGTGCCGATTGCCGTCCTCACGGCTTACGACTACACCTCGGCCCGCCTCTTGGACCAAGCCGGCGTTGACGTACTGCTCGTCGGCGATTCCGCCGCCAACGTGATGGCAGGACACGAAACCACGCTCCCGATGACCCTCGACCAGATGGTCTACCACGCACAGTGTGTGGTGCGGGGCATTGATCGGTCGCTCGTGGTCGTAGATCTTCCGTTTGGGACGTATCAGGGAGACCCGACCGAGGCCCTCGACTCGGCCATCCGGGTGATGAAGGAGGCGGGGGCCCACGCAGTGAAATTGGAAGGAGGCGCGCCGGTGGTCGAAGCCGTGGAGCGGATGGTGACGGCTGGCATTCCGGTCATGGGGCACCTCGGCCTTACGCCGCAGAGCATCTATGACTATGGCACCTACCAGGTGCGGGCTCGCGACGAGGACGAGGCCGATGAGCTTCGTGCCGACGCGAAGCGGCTCGAAGAGGCTGGATGCTTCGCCCTCGTGCTAGAAAAGATTCCCGCCGAGTTGGGGGCGGAGGTCACGGCGTCCCTCTCCATTCCAACGATCGGAATCGGAGCGGGCGACCAGACGGACGGACAGGTGCTGGTCTCCCACGACGCCCTCGGACTGTCGACGGACTTTGAGCCCCGGTTCGTGCGCCGCTATGCCCGCCTCGACGAGACCATCATCGACGCGATCGGCGAATACGTGTCGGACGTGCGGAACCGGTCGTTTCCCGACGAAGACGAGAGCTACTGATCCCCGAATGCTCCGCCGAGTGCTCAATGGCGGGGCGTCTGTCGTTCCTTCGAGTCGAAGCCTTGCCACACATGAGCAGCCCTGCGTCGGGCGACGAGCCCCGAATTCTTCTCTGTAACGACGACGGCATCCACGCCCCGGGCATCCAGTCGCTCGCGTCGGCCCTCGACGGGCTGGGCGAGCTTTTTGTCGTGGCGCCCACCACCGAGCAAAGCGCCGTGGGGCACGCCATTACGGTCCGCGACCCGATCCGCGCACACCGAGAGGAATTCGAGGTGCCCTCCGGTCCCATCCCTGCCTGGGGCGTCACCGGAACGCCCGCCGACAGCATCAAGCTCGCCTGTCACGAACTGCTCGACGCGCCGCCCGACCTGGTGGTGAGTGGCATCAATCAGGGCCCGAACACCGCCGTGAATGTGCTCTATTCGGGCACGGTGAGTGCCGCCACGGAGGCCTCAATCCTGGGAGTGGATTCAATCGCCATTTCGTTGTGTGAGTGGTCGGAGCCGCAGTTCGAAGAGGCGGGCCAGTGGGCCCGGCGCATCGTGTCGTGGGCGCTCGACCGAAGCCTGCCGCGGGGCGTGCTACTGAACGTGAACGTGCCGGCGCTGCCGGCAGAAGACATCAAAGGCATTGCGCTCACGCGCCAGGCCCGGTCCCGGTGGGAGGAAGGCTTCGAAGAACGCACCGACCCCGCCGATCGGTCCTACTACTGGCTGGCCGGCACTTTTGTGGATCTCGATGACGGCCAGGAGACGGACCTCTCGGCCATCGAGCGGGGCTACGTCTCGGTCACGCCGATCCAACACGACATGACGGCCTACGACGCGTTCGACGCGCTCGGAGATTGGAACTGGGACGAGTCCGCTAGGCCAGACGGCTCCGAGTAGCACTGCCGATTCTCACGTGTGTTCTGCTCATGGCGACGCATCAGGACCGCATTGCGCTCTCCACCGCCGGCCATCGAGATATGCACGACCTGACGGCCCCGGTGACGGACATCGTTCGCGGATCGGACATCGACGTGGGGCTTGTTCACGTCCACAACGTCGGCAGCACCGGGGCCGTCGGAACGGTCGAGTTCGAGCCGGGCCTCCAGCAGGACCTCCCAGCGAAACTCGATGAGCTCTTTCCGCCGGACGAGACCTACGCCCACGAGCAGCGCTGGCAGGACGGCAACGGCCACTCGCACCTCCAGGCCACCACGCTGAGTCCCTCCATTACCGTTCCGGTGGGCAACGGCGAGCCGATCCTCGGTACGTGGCAGCAGATCTTTCACCTCGAATGCGACGTCAAACCCCGTGAGCGGACCGTCGTGGTCACGGTGCGCGGCGACTGAGTCGATCGTCACTCCGTCGACGGCCCGTTCCCATTCGTCGGGGCAAGAAGCTTCGACCCTTGAAGGGCCTTCGCTTCGTCGAGGAACAGCTGGCGGTGGGGGAAGGGAATCTCGATGTCCGCCTCCCGAAGGGTCTCGCGCACTTTCTCCGTGTACTCCCACCGCAGCGGCACCTCCTGACTCGGGTCGCGGGTGTAAAAGCGGAGCGACAGGTTGACGCTGGAGTCGGCCATCTCCGTCACGACCACACTGGGCGCCGGGTCGGACAATACGCGATCGTCGTCTTCGAGCAGGGGCAGGAGGGCCTCCCGCGCCTCGTCGGGGAATTCCTTGTAGGCGATGCCGAAGGAAATATCGATGCGCAGCACATTCCGCTTCGTGTGGTTCATCAGCTGCTGCGTGATCATGTGTGTGTTGGGGAGCACCATGATCCGATTTCGGACCGTGCGGAGGCGGGTGGAACGGAGCGTGATCTCGTCGACCTGCCCGTACTGATCGTCGATCTCGATGTAGTCCCCCACCTGGAACGGCTTGTCGACCAGGACCGTCACGCCCGCAATGAAATTCTCCAAGGAGTCCCGCGCGGCGAACCCGGCGACGATCCCCGCAATGCCTAGTCCCCCGACGAGCACCGCGACGTTCACGCCGAGCTGGTCAAGGACCACGGTCCCGATGAAAAAGAACGACGCCACCCGGAAGGTTTTGAGCAGCAGGCTCTGTAGGCCGGGTTCGATGCTGTCGCTTCGGTCGAGGGTCTGCTCGAGCGTCAGGTACAGCGTCCTGTAGATGACGTACAGTAGCAAGAACGCCGCGAGAGACTGGAGGCCCCGCTCGGTGAGCAGCCCTATAAGGTACAGCGCCCCCGACATGAGGTGGTCGTAGAGCCCCTCCAAATTGCCATCGAGAAAGAGCCGGAGGCCGTCACTAAATGCGTTGTTGAATTGATCGGCGGCCTCGCCGACCGGGCCCGACTGGCCCGTGGTGTCCTTCTGCGTCTGGAGACGTTGAGCAATAGACTGGGGAGGCACCATGACGCCGTACAGGGGCAAGATGAAAAAGAACAGCGGGGCCTACGCCGATTCGGCCCGCAGCCGTGCCGCCTGGAGGGTGTTCTTTAGAAGCATTGCTCGGGTCATGAGCCCGACGCCCCCCGGCACCGGCGTGATTCGGCGGGCCTTGGGCCGGACCTCCTCAAAATCGACGTCGCCGACGAGCCGGTAGCCGCGGTCGGTCGACGGGTCGTCCACCCGGTTGATCCCCACGTCGATCACGACGGCGTACTCCTTCACCATGTCGGCGTCGATGAAGGCGGCCTGGCCAGCGGCGGCGACCAAGAGGTCGGCCCGGCGGGTGTGGGCGGCGAGGTCCTTCGTTCGGCTGTGGCAGACGGTGACCGTGGCGTTCGCGGTGCGACGCAGGAGCAGGTTGGCGAGGGGCTTGCCCACGATGTTGGAGCGCCCCACGATGACGGCATCCATGCTCTCCGGGTCGATGTCGGAACGGGACAGCATCTCCATGATGCCGTACGGAGTGGCCGGGATGTATCGCGGAGTGCCCCGCATCAACCGCCCCAGGTTCTCGGGGTGGAAGCCGTCCACATCCTTTGAGGGGTCTACGGCGTCGATGACGGTGCGCTCCGCAATGTGGTCGGGGAGCGGGAGTTGCACGAGGATGCCGTCGACCGACGCGTCGGCGTTCAGATCGTGCACCAGGTCCAACAGTTCGGCCTGTGACGTGTCGGCGTCGAGGTGGTGCGTTTCGGTCTCGATGCCCACCTCTGCGGCGTCCTTCTCCTTCCCGCGGACGTACGCCTCAGAGGCGGGGTTGTCCCCCACGAGAACGGCGGAGAGAAACGGGGGACGGTGGTCGTCGGTCCAGGCCTGGAGGTCGGCCTTTACCTCGTCGCGAACGGCTTGAGAGAGAGCCTGTCCGTCGAGCAGGTCGGCGTCCGAAGCGTCGGGCATGGGGGGACGAAAGGATCGGTCAGTGAGATGGCGTCGGCGTGAGGTCTGCAATCTACAAAACGACTGGGGGCCCGCAAACCACCGCGCACGAAGAATCTGGGACGATTGGGGGATCCTCTGCGGGAAGAGGAACATGCATGAAAAACACGGGGTAGCAGCCATTCGGTTGTGGCACGGTCCCCTCGAGCCCAAAAACTGCTTTTCTTCTCTGCTGAGCGATCTACAAGATCATGCACGAACACGACTATCGGGTTGGCATTCTCGGGGCCACGGGCGCCGTTGGGCAGACGTTCATTCGCCTGCTCGACGATCACCCGTGGTTCACGGTGACGGCCGTGGCGGCGTCCGAGCGATCGGCGGGGCGCCCGTACCGGGACGCGGCAAATTGGCTGAGTGGTGCCCCGATCCCCGAGTCCGTCGCGTCCCTCGAGGTCCAGTCGACCGAGCCGAAGGCCGTGGACTGTGACTTCGTGTTCTCTGCCCTCGACTCCGCCGTCGCGGGGGAGATTGAGGAGGCCTTCGCGGCGGCGGGCCTTCCGGTTGTGTCCAACGCCAAAAACTACCGGCAGCACGACCAGGTGCCGCTCCTCATTCCAGAGGTCAACCCCGGCCATCTCCCCTTGATCGACGAGCAGTCGTGGGACTCTGAGGGCTTCATCGTCACCAATCCCAACTGTTCCACCACGGGGCTCATCTGCGGGCTCCATCCGCTCATGGACGCGTTCGACCCGGAGGCGGTGCAGGTGACGATGCTGCAGGCCTTGTCTGGGGCCGGCTACCCGGGCGTGCCGTCGCTCGACGCGGTGGGCAACGTGATCCCTTACATCGGGGGGGAAGAGGAGAAGCTGGCGACCGAGCCGCGCAAGATTCTGGGTTCGCTCGACGGGGATCAGGTCGCCCCCGCAGACCTGGCCCTCAGTGCGCAATGCACACGCGTCCCGGTGCGGAACGGCCACTTGGCCTGTGCGTCCGTCCGGTTCCGCAATGATGTGCACGCCGAAGCGGTCGCCGAGGCGCTCCGCACGTTCGAGGCCCCCGCCGTGACCGAGTCGCTTCCGAGCCGGCCCGATCCGTTCGTGCAGGTGCTGGACGCGCCCGATGCTCCTCAGCCGCAGCGGCACGTGAAGGCCGGCGGCGGCATGACCGTGTCCGTGGGGCGCGTGCAAAACTGTCCCGTGAACGACGTCAAGTTTGTGCTCCTCTCGCACAACACCGTGCGTGGCGCCGCCGGGGGGGCGATCCTCAACGCCGAACTGCTGGCGTCGGAGGGCTACCTGGACCGTGCCCGTGCCGCCGTGGCGGAGCCTGCCGCCAAGTAACGCCCCTGTACTCCCTACACTCCCCACTCCCACGCCTTCCACCCCCCATGTCCTACCCCGACGTCCGACGCGCCCAGCCCGCCGATCAAGAAACCGTCGGCGACCTGTGGGTCCAGCTCCTCGACGCGCAGGACGAACTGGACAGCCGGTTTGGGGTTGCGGAGGACGCCCGGGATCGGTGGGCCAACGACTTCCCGCGGTGGCTCGACGACGAGACGTATCGTGTGTATGTGGCGGAGACCGACGGCGAGATTGTAGGGTTCGCGACGGCGCACCGCTGGGGCCCGCCGCCCATCTATGCGGAGAGCTCGGAGGTGTACCTGGATGAGATATATGTGCGCCCGGCAGATCGGCGGGGCGGGGTCGGCACGCAACTCGTAGACGCGGTCCGCGACTGGTCGGACCGGATGGGCGCGCGGCGCATCCGCCTCAGCATCCTGGCCGCCAACGACGAGGCCCAGGCCTTCTGGGCCGCCCAGGACGCCCGTCCGCTCAGCACGACGCTGACGATGGAGCAGGAGGGCGCGGCGTCCGAAGACCGGTCGGACGAGGACGACGAAGGATCAAAAAAGATCGGCTTCTGACGGAACGTGCCCAATGCGTTCTCGTCACATCACGTGACGTTTTGATGCGGGCGTAGCTCAGTGGCAGAGCATCTGCTTGCCATGCAGAAGGTCGTGGGTTCGAATCCCATCGCCCGCTCCACTTGGAAGAGTCCCTAGGCGCCTCGCCGGATATCCTCTGGCGAGGCTTTTTTGTTTGTCCAGTAGTGCCGCTCGGGTTCCCCTTCGGAATGGTGATGCTCGGGAGGGTGAAAACGAGCGATGCGAACTGCGCGTGGTGGCCCCGTGGTGGGCGAGTCGTTGCCGACGAGGGAGGACGCTTAGGGCAACTGCAGGCTGACTACAAGAACCAGCGCCAACATCCCCACCGCCAGAATCAAAAAGATCAGATCCCACCGGATCGAAATTGACGCACCGCTGGACCGATCCGCTGCGGCGTCGTCGCTAGAATGAACGGGACATCCACTCATGGGGTAGGAACGGCCTTCGGACCACACGCGGTTCGGGAATTCAGATACGGATTTCGAGGGCTCTTTCTGTTCCGTCGATTCGGCAGTTGGAGGCGGCAGGACTCCCCCTCTTCTCAAGTCGCGGCGGTGCGAGAGCGGGCCTGGGGCCCCAAGGCTGCTCTCGCACGATCTAAAGCTGCTCCCGCACGACTGTGGGGCGCAAATCTATGCCGCCCTCTGTCCTGAAGTCGGGGGCCCATCACCCATGTGCAGTCTCTAGCGACGGCCCGGCGGTTCGAACTGTTTCGCTCACGCGGCCCGCGTACGTCTCAAAGTTGTCAGCGAAGGCCTCGACCAGCGTGCGGGCGTGCCGATCGTACGCCGCGGGGTCGTCCCACGTCTGGCGCGGGGTAAGAAGAGTGGAGGGGACCCCAGGCACCCGATCTGGAATCGAGAGGCCAAATACCGGGTCGCGAGAACGGGGGACATCCGCAAGCCTATCGTCCAGGATGGCATCGACCATGGCACGCGTATGCGTCAACTCGATTCGGTGACCCTCGCCGTAGGGGCCGCCCGTCAGGCCGGTATTTACGAGCCAGCAGTCCGCGTCGTGTCGGTGTATCTTTTCGCCCAGGAGCTCGGCGTACACCGCGGGGGAGCGGACCATAAACGGCTCGCCGAAGCAGGTGCTGAAGGTGGCTTTCGGCTCGCTTACGCCCGCCTCCGTGCCGGCCACCTTGGCCGTGTAGCCGCTGAGGAAGTGGTACATCGCCTGCGCCGGGCTTAGCTCCGACACCGGCGGCAAGACGCCAAACGCATCGTACGTGAGGAAGAGGACGTGGTCCGGGTGGCCGCCCTGCCCATCCTCGGCGGCGTGGGGGAGGGCAGAGAGGGGATAGGAGCCGCGCGTGTTCTGGGTGATCGTATCGTCCGAAAAGTCCGGCTCGCGGCTCTCAGGATCCACAATGACATTCTCAAGGATCGTCCCAAACTCTTCCGTCGTGCCGTAGATCTCGGGCTCGCTCTCGGGGGTGATGTCGATCATCTTCGCGTAGCAGCCGCCCTCAAAGTTATAGACGCCCCGGTCGCTCCAGCCGTGCTCGTCGTCCCCAATCAAGGTGCGACCTGCGTCGGCGGAGAGGGTCGTCTTGCCGGTGCCGCTGAGACCGAAAAAGACGGCCGTGCTGCCGTCGTCGCTCTCGTTGGCCGAGCAGTGCATGGGCAGCACGCCCTCGTCGGGGAGGAGGTAGCTGAGCACCGAGAAGATCGACTTCTTGATTTCACCGCCGTAGTGCGTGCCGCCGATCAGGATCAGGTTCTGCTCGATGTCGACGAAGATCGCGGCTTCGGACTGCGTCCCGTCTCGCGCCGGGTCGGCCTCAAATTCGCACAGGTCGACGACCGTAAAGCTGGGTTCAAAGGAGTCCGGCACGGGCCCGTCGGGCTGTACGAACATATTGCGGGCAAACAGGCTGTGCCACGCCTTCTCGGTAATGATGCGGACGGGGAGGCGGTAGTCTTCGTCCCACCCGGCGTAGAGATCCTGCACGAAGAGGTCACGGCCTTCGGCGTGGTCGGCCATTCGCGCGTGGAGGTGATCGAAGGTCGCACGATCCGTGGGCTGGTTGACCTCGCCCCAGTTAATCTGGTCGGCCACCGAGGCATCGCGGACGATGAAGCGGTCCTTCGGGCTGCGGCCCGTGTGCGGGGTCGTACGGGTGACGAGGGGGCCGTCCGCGGCAAGCCGTCCCTCGTTGCGGGCAAGCGCCTCTTCGTAGAGACAGGGCCGCTTGAGGTTATAGCTGACGGTATCGGGGGCCAACTGGAGGGTGCCAAGGTGAGAAGACACGTGATCGGGGACGTGCATCGTGGAATCGAATTGGTCCGCGAAATTCGTTCGAGAGGGCGGCGCCTGCCAAGATCATCAAGGGGGCAAACGCAATGATCTTTGGAAGCGCTTCCGTAAAAGAGATTTCTTATTTTAATCGTTTCGGTGGAGAATTGCCATGAACAATCGGTTGGAGCGTCCGCCGATTGGAAGAAAGATCGGTCTGTAAAGTATATTTCACGTTTTCGTCGAAAAGTTCGCGCCGAGATGCCGGGTGTTCCCCACCCTCGGTTCCCCCACAGTATGTCGTCTACTGCTGGTTTGCCTGAGACGAGACTCGTGGCGGCGCTGTACCACGATCCGGCGCCGGTCGGTGTGGTCGCCGTATCGCTCTTGCTTGGAACCTATGGTCTTTTCGGTCGGCCCGTGGACCTTCCGCTGATAGTCGCGGGCTTTTGCGGCGTCACGGTGGTCTACGCCGCCGATCGAGCATGGGGGAATTCGCCCGAGGATCGGGCCAACCGACCGGAACGGGTGGCGTGGGTGCGAGCGCACCGCGACTGGCTGGCGATTGAGACGGCGGGGCTCTTCGCGCTGGGCGGGGCGATGTTGCCGTATCTGGGGCGGGAAAGTCTTTTCTGGACGGCATTGTTGGGAGGCGTGGCGGCCCTCCACGTTTGGCCATGGGGGCGAGCACGCCCCCTGCTTCGCGGCTTCGCGAAGCCGGGCGCCATCGCTGGGGCCTGGGCGGTCGGGGCGGGCGTGCTGCCCCTCGTGGAGGCCGGAGACTCGGTAGGCGCCGGGGCGCTTCTGTTTTGTGCATACCGCGCGCTCTTCATTCTGCCAAACCTGTTGCTGGCAGATTGGGCCGACCGCCAGGGCGACGCCGACGTTGGGCTCATGCCGTGGGCCTCCCGGTGGACGCTCCGCCGCACCCGGTGGGTCGCCACCGGGCTCCTTCTCACCGCGGCCCTCGGGGCCGTTGTGTGGATGGCTGTCGGAACGATGCCCCTCCTTGTGGGGATCGACGCAGGCGGGTTGGGACTGATGGGAGGGGCGGTATGGGGACTGGATCCGTCGCGGCCGAGAGGTGCATTTCTCGCCGACCTGGTCGTGGCCTGGCCGCTGGTGACTGCCCTCGCGGCGTGGATGATCGTCTGACGAAGCCCCTTCCCCAGAGGAACCTCAGCCCGTGCCGGTGTATCACGTGGACGGTGCGTGCCTTGGCCGCACGACGACCCGCCTCGACTGACTTCTCGCACCAGCTTCTCCCACACGCATGTCCGACGCCGACGCTTCTCATCCCTCTCTCAGTCCTGAGCGGGAGGGGGGCACCATCGAAGACTTCACCCGCATCGAGGACCTTGCCGACCACGTCGACGAGACGGTCACCCTGAAGGGCTGGCTTCACAACCAGCGGGGCTCCGGCGGAATCAAGTTCCTCATTCTGCGCGACGGGTCGGGCTTTGTGCAGTGTGTGGTGCCGCAAGACGCGGTGGACGCCGACAGCTGGGCCGTGGCCGACGACGTGCGCCAAGAGGCCGCGCTCGAAATTACCGGTACTGTGAGCGCCGACGAGCGGGCGCCGGGCGGATATGAGATTCAGGTGGACGCCATCGAGCGGATCGGCAAGTCCGGGGACTATCCCGTCACCCCGAAGGAGCACGGGATTGATTTCCTCATGGAGCACCGCCACTTGTGGCTCCGGAGCGAGAGCCAATGGGCCGTCATGCGCATCCGCAACCGTGTTGAGACGGCCATCCATGCGTTCTTCCAGGAGCGCGGGTTTTTGCAGACCGACGCGCCCATCCTGACGGGGAACGCCGTGGAGGGCACCTCCACGCTCTTTGACCTCGACTACTTCGACGACGAGAGCGCCTACCTCACCCAGAGCGGGCAGCTGCACGGGGAGGCGATGGCGATGGCGTACGGAAAGATCTACACGTTCGGCCCCACCTTCCGTGCCGAGAAGTCGGCCACCCGGCGCCACCTCACCGAGTTCTGGATGATCGAACCGGAGATGGCGTTCTACGACCTCGAGATGAACGCGCAACTCGCGGAGGACTTCGTGGCCCACATTGTGCAGGCGGTCCTTGCAGACTGTGAGGACGAGCTGGAGGCGCTCGGCCGCGACACGTCGGTGCTCGAGCAGGTGGAAACCCCGTTCCCCCGCATCAGCTACGACGAGGCGGTGGCGCTGCTTCGCAGCGACAAAACGGCCGAGATGATCGATGCGCGCATCGAGGCGCTCAAGGACGAGAAGGCCGAGCTTCTGGACGAGAAGGAGGAAAACCAGACGCGCCGCGGGCAGGCCAAGAAGCACGTGAAGCGCAAGATCGACGCCCGCGAGATTGAGATCAACAAGCGGGTTGACGAGATCGAGGAATCGCTCCGCAACCTGCCGGACTGGAAGGAGTCGGCCCAAACCTTCGAGTGGGGCTCCGACTTCGGCGGCGACGACGAGACGGTGCTCACCTGGCACTTCGACCGCCCGGTCATCGTCCACCGGTTCCCCGCCGAGATCAAGGCGTTTTACATGAAGCGCGACCCGGACGACGACCGCCTCGCGATGGGGATCGACGTGCTTGCGCCGGAGGGCTACGGCGAGATCATCGGCGGGGGCGAGCGGGCGACCGACCTCGACTTCCTGAAGGAGCAGATCGAGGCGCACGACCTGCCGGAGGAGGTGTTCGACTGGTACCTCGATCTCCGCACGTTCGGCTCGGTGCCCCACAGCGGCTTCGGACTGGGGCTGGAGCGGACCGTTTCCTGGATCACCGGGCGCGACCATGTCCGCGAGACGATTCCCTTCCCCCGCACGATCGCACGCCTGCATCCGTAGGGACACCGGCGGTGTGGTGTGTTACCTACGATCAAAACGGAGCGGCTAAAGGGATGCGTCGGCTTCCCCAAACACCGTTCCGTTCCATGCAACCCATACACAACGCTGTCCTCGCAGCCGCGGGGATCGCGCTCGTTCTTCTCGGAGTCGGCAGTTTGCGTCCGGCGTCCGCACAGCTGCTCCAGACCGCCTATGACTTTCAGACTGTACAGCCCCATCCTTCCGTCCATGCGTTGGGGAACGCCACTGTAGCGGTCCGCGGCTATCCGGGGGCCATCGGTGTCAATCCGGCCACAATTGGGGCGGAAGAGGCCGTCCGGGTCGGCAGCAACATCAATCTGAGCCGGGGCCCGGCGTACAGCTCGCCCTGGTTTCGCTCGGGGTTTTGGATTGCGGCACCTACGGCGACGATGAAGAGGGGGCCTTGGGCCGGAGGCGTTCAGGTCAAGCATTTCTCGCGGGGAACCACCGAGATCCGAAACGCGCAGGGCGAACGTGTTTTCTTCGGAAGTGCCTTTGAGCAGTCCATCAAGCTCACAGGGGCCTACGACGTGACCTCCAGTGTCACCGTGGGAGGAGGTGTCAATCTCATTCGGAGCCGTGGAGTGTACGGGGATGGGGAGAACGTGGAAACGCACCCCACGGCCGATCTGGGCGTGCAGTATCACACACAATCAGAGCAGGGGTCCGTCACGCTCCGGCCGTCGCTCGGGCTCTCCCTTACCGATTTTGGCGGGACCGTCTCGGTTGAAAATCGGCCCGGCGACCTCGCCGCGCCGACCACGATCCGGGGCGGCGGGGCCCTTCAAATTTCTTCCCAGTCCAGGCAGTTTGGCCGTCCCGAGTGGCGGGTCGGGCTCTACGGAGCGCTCTCGAATCGGCTGGTGAGCGGCGAGTTTGTGGAGGAAAACGGGGAGGAGTACTTCGAGGCCGATGGGCCCTTCAAAGCGCTGTTTGCCGGTTGGGGCTCTACGACTGGTGTGTTTCGATCTCGTGGAGAGCAGGCAGAGGTGAGTCCGTGGGAGCGAATCACGAAGCATGCCGGACTGGAACTGAGTATTTTGGATCTCCTGTCGGTCCGCCTGGGGCGCTTTCACGAGAGTGACGACAACGGGGGGCGACAGTACACTGCACTTGGGATTGGGGTGGACGCCTATTACGTATCGCTGGATGCGTCCTGGGACTTTCGGGACGGGCCGGTCGACCAGCTCTCGTACGGTCGCCTCACCGTCCGCATCCCCCTCTCCGACAGCCCCCGCAACTTCTGGCCGGCCCTGCTCGGCGGCGTAGACTGAGCGCCCTCATACGAATCCTCGCGGGGCGACCGTTTACAGGGTGCCCTGAGTCTCCTCATCGACCGATGCCTCTTCTGTCATGGCCCACCGTGTCTGGATGTCTGCAACCGTCGTGGTCATTCTTCTTGGGTCCCTCCTCGCCGTCGGCCCGGCCGCCGCTCAGAACAACGACCGGTCGACGGTGTCGGTGAGCGGGGAGGGCACCGTCACCGTCCCGCCGGACCAGGCCCGGGTGCGCTTTGGGGTGGTGACGCGGGCCGAGACCGCCAGGGAGGCCCGGTCCCAGAACGCGACGGCAGCCCAAACCGCGATGAATGCGGTGCGCGCCCTGGACGTCCCCGAAGAGAAGATGCGAATGGAGAGCCTGCGCCTCCAACCGCAGTATGAGTACAATGATGAAGAGAACCGGCGCGAGCTCGTGGGCTACAGGGCGACGCGCCAGGTCGTCGTGGAGCTCGACCGACTCGAAGTGTTGCCCCAGCTCGTGGCCGATGTCGTAGAGGGGGGCGCGAATCAGCTCGACGGCATCGACTACCAGCTTCGTGACCGGTCGCAGGTGCGCAACGACGCGTTGCGGAAGGCCGCCCAGGCGGCAGCGGAAAAGGCCCGGCTGCTGGCCGAGACGCTCGGGGAGGACCTCGGCGCCGCGCACACCATTAGCGAGCAGAACGTCGATCGCGTGCGTCCGCAGCCGCGGATGGCACAGACGGAAATGGCGAAGGCCAGTGATGCTGCCCAGGCGGAGCCGGAGGCGTATGCCGCCGGAGAGATCGAAGTCTCAGCCCGGGTGCAGGTGATCTTCGACCTCGTCACGGACGCGGACCGGTAAACATCCGGTCTGCCAGCCACGTCCCGAGATCGCGCAGCACCACGTCCTGCTCCGGCTCGTTGAAGGTCTCGTGGTAGAGGCCGTCGTACAGGTGTAGTGTCTTGTCGGGGGCGGCGGCGCGGTCGTAGAGCCGTCGGCTCCAGGCCGGGGGGACGAGTGGATCGGCCGTGCCGTGCAGGACGAGAAATGGTGTTTTGAGCTCGTGGAGGCGCCCCTGGGCTGTGCTGCCGGCCCGCAAGAGCTCGGCGCCGGTGCGGGCGAGGGTGCGGCCGTGATAGTTGAGGGGGTCGTTCATCGCCTCCTCGACGACCGATGCATCCCGCGAGATGGATCCCTGGGGGGAGCGCACGGTTGGCAGGGTGGGAAGAAAGTGGCCCAAGACCTGGGCCGCACGGCGGAGGAGGGGGGCAAGGTCGGGGTTGACCTCAATGGCTGGAGCACTGAGCAGGAGGCCGCGGAGGTCGGGCTGTCGGTGTAAGACGTACAGCAGCGCGGCAAGCCCGCCCATGCTGTGCCCGAAGAGAAACACCGGCACGTCTTTCGGCGGGGCGACGTGGAGCCGAAACGCGTCGAGGTCGGCAAGGTATTGCTCGAACCGCTCGATGTAGGCCCGTCGCCCGTCGGATCGCCCGTGGCCCCGCTGGTCGTAGGCGTGCACGGCGGCCCCCTGTTTCACGAGGGCCTCCGCGACGTGGTCGTACCGCCCGCAGTGCTCGGCGTAGCCGTGGATCAGGAGGACATGCGCCTCCGGAGGGGAGGCTGGCGTCCAGTGCCGCGTCGCCAGCGTGAGTCCATCGTGGGTCTGGAAAGTGCCTGGAGGGGAGGACATGGGAGAGCGGTGTCGAAGGGGGACCGGAGAGGCAGTGAGTTGGAACACAGGAAAGGGCTCGGCGCGCAAAGGACCCCGAGAAGGCGTATAGCCGGACGGGTGAAACCCCCAACAATTTGAGAACAGGAAAGAGGTGCAGCATCCAGTGGGGAAACAATTCCGCCAATCCCGTTATTTCTAGCAACCGTCAACTCTAAACCGGACGGCGACGGCTCCCCTTATGCACCCTTCCTGTTCCTACCGATCCAGCCAAGCGCTCTTCGCGCTGTTGATCCGGGGGCTCGTCCGACTTGTCCAGCGGTTCTCACAGTGGGCGGTGTCCAAGGGCCGACGGGCACGACAAGAACAGCAGCCCATCTGGGCCCCCCTTCGTCCGCAGTCTCGGATTCTGAAGGACCCACCGGCGGAGCGAGCCGTTCTCCTTCCCCTCCAGGCACGACGGTTGGCCCGTGTTTTGGTTGCCTCCCGCCCGCTGGGCCCTTAGCGTCGTGCCCTCGTCTTTTTGCCCGTGGGGATTCATCCCGGCGGGGCAGTCTCCAGGAGGGATGAGCGAGGCCCGCATGGATGATCGCGTCGACTCGACGTACGGGCCTCTCTTCCAGGTTGGTTCTATTTGAATCGAACGCACGTCTTCTATGCAGGGGAACGGCTTTAAAGTTGGACTTACAATTTTCTTCGTTGGGCTGTGCGGGTTCTACCTCTTTCCCTCGGTACAGAACCTGTATGTCGGCTACAAAATGAACAACATGGCCGCGGAGGAGCGGGCGGAGTACCAGGAGGAGAACCGCCAGTGGCTTCAGCAGGTGGACGAGAATTCCCTCAACCTGGGGCTCGACCTCCAAGGGGGCATGCACGTGACGCTGGAGGTGGAGATTGCGAATCTCCTCGACCAGCTGGCGGTCAACAAGGACGAGGCGTTCCAGCAGGCCCTTCAGGTCGCCCAGCAGCGGGCGGAAGAGGAAAATGTGTCGGTCGTGGACGCGTTCGTTGACGAGTTTGAAGCGGCAAACCCGGACGGTCGCCTTTCTCGTTATTTCCGTGATCAGGGGGAGGAAATCACGCGGCGCTCCTCGAACGGAGAGGTGCAAGAGTATCTTCAAGGCCAAGCGGACAGTGCCGTCCAGAACGGAATTCAAGTGGTTCGCAATCGCGTCAACCAGTACGGGGTCACGGAGCCGGCCATTCAGCGGCAAGGAGATGAGCGGATTGTGGTGGAGCTTCCGGGGGTAAGCAACCGGGAGCGCGTGCGGGACCTGCTCGAAAGCGCGTCGCAGCTCACCTTTCACCTGATGGCGAATCCCCAGCAACTGAGCAATTCGGTGCAGCGCATCATCGAACACTACGAGCCGACGGCGGAAGATTCTGCACGCATCGCGGAGGCCCAGGCCGCCGACACGGCCGCAGCCGAAGCCTCGTCGGACACCTCCGAAGTGACGGAGGGCACCGAGCTGACGGCGGCCTCGGGGCAAGAGGCGTCGTCCGGCAGTCAGCAGGGAACGGCCCTCACGGAACCCGGAGCAGGCGCGCAGGCGGGGCCCCAGAACTCGCTTCTGGCCGTGATGCAACCCATGCCGGGCCAGGACCAGCCGATCATCGGACGGGCCTTTGCGTCCGACACGTCGCGGGTCAATGAGCTTCTCGGGGATCCGTCGGTCCAGAAGATGTTTCCCCCGGGCATAGAGCCCATGTGGACGGCCAGTCCCGTATTGACGACCGAGGACGGACGGGAGGCGTTTCACCTCCTGGCCGTTCGGTCGGAGCCAGAGCTCACCGGAGAGGTGGTAACGGAGGCCTCCGTGCAGTTTGACCGTCAGACCAACGAGCCGAAAGTCTCCATCACGATGAACTCGGACGGGGCCCGGCGATGGGATCGGATCACCGCCGCGAACATCGGGAATCGGGTGTCGATCGTCCTGGACAACATCGTCTATTCAAGCCCGAACATTCAATCCCGAATTTCGGGGGGACGTACAGAAATTACGGGCCTGGAGTCGCGGCAGGAGGCTTCGGACATCGTTACCGTCTTGCAGTCCGGACGGCTTCAGACGGACCTGAACATCATTTCGGAGCGCACGGTGGGGCCGAGCCTCGGGGAGGAGTCCACGCGGGCCGGCTTTATCTCGGTCGTGTCCGGGTTTTTGCTGGTCGTGCTCTTCATGATCATGTACTATCGCACGGCCGGGGTGGTGGCCGACGTTGCGCTACTGCTGAACCTGATTCTCATCATGGGCATTCTCGCGGGCTTCGGGGCCACCCTGACCCTGCCGGGCATCGCCGGGATTGTGCTCACGATCGGTATGGCCGTGGACGCCAATGTGCTCATTTACGACCGGGTGCGGGAAGAGCAGGCCACCGGGAAGACCCTCCGCGCCGCCATCAACGCCGGGTACGAGCAGTCCCTGAGCGCCATCCTTGACGCCAACATCACGACCTTCTTCGTGGGCGTCATTCTGTACTCCTTCGGCGTTGGCCCGATCAAAGGCTTCGCCGTCACCCTTATGGCCGGGATTCTCGCCTCCCTCTTTACGGCCATCATCGTGACCCGCATCATCTTCGACTACCTGGTCGAGGAGCGCCGGATGCAGGTGAGCTACGGGTAGCACCCCGGTTCCACATCGGACTGTCATTACGACGGGACTTTTCCTCAACGACGGATTACCATGCGTCTTTTCGAGAACGCCGACTACAGTATTATCCCGAACCGCCGCATCGGCTACATCATTTCGGGGACGCTGTTGACCATCAGCATTTTGTCGCTGCTCACGAAGGGGCTCGCCCTCGGCATTGACTTTCGCGGCGGAATGGAATTCGTTGTGGGCAACACTACGGATCTGAACACTGTCGACGTCCGCTCTGCGCTCACGGAGTCGTTTGAGGAGGAACCGGAGGTCAAGCGGTTTGGGGACACGGGACACCTGGTTCGGATTTCCGGGGACGGCGACATCACGTCCATGGAGAATGAGCTTTTGGCGGCCCTCAACGGCCAATTCTCGGGCCGCGACATTGCCATTGAAAGCACCAACGTGGTGGGGCCGCGCTTCGCGGAAGACTTAAAGCGCGGGGCGATCTACGCCGTGCTGGGGGCTCTCCTCGTCGTGTTCCTCTACATTATGGTCCGCTTCGAGTGGCGCTACAGCCTCGGGGCCGTGGCGGCCCTGGTGCACGACGTGACGATTACGCTCGGCATCTTTTCGGTGCTGGCCGGCATCGCGCCGTTCTCTGTCCAGATCGATCAGTCCCTCATCGCCGCGTTCCTCACGATTGTGGGATATTCGCTCAACGACACGGTCGTGGTCTTCGACCGCGTGCGGGAGTACGTCAATCTGTTTAAGACCGAGGCCTTCGACGAGATCGTCAACCGGTCGATCAACGCGACGCTAAGTCGTACCGTTGTCACATCGGTAACCACCCTCATCGTGGTCACGATTCTCTTTCTCTTCGGGGGCGAAGTGCTGCGTGGCTTCTCGTTTGCCCTTATCATCGGGGTGATAATCGGGACCTATTCGTCGATCTTCGTTGCCTCCCCGACAATCGTGGAACTCAACCGCCGCCTCGAAAAAAGCGCGGCGTAGCGCGGGCGCAAACTCCTTTCTTGTTCATTCGACGACGTGTGCCATGCCGGTATCTATCGTAATTGGAAGCCAGTGGGGCGACGAGGGCAAGGGGAAAATCGTGGACCTCCTGAGCCCGGACGTCGACATTGTGGCCCGCTACCAGGGCGGCGCCAACGCCGGCCACACCATTGTGTGGGACGAAGAGGGAGAGACCGAAGAGTTTGTCCTCCACCTCGTGCCGAGCGGCATCTTCCACGAAGGGGTGACCTGCGTCATCGGGAACGGCGTGGTGCTGGACCCGAAGGCGGTGCTGGAGGAGATCGAGAAGATTAAGTCTTTGGGCATTGACGTGGAGGGGCGGCTGAAGATCTCCCACAACGCCCACCTCATCATGCCGTACCACAAGGCGATCGAGGCGGCCCAAGAGGAGGAGCGAGCGTCCGCCTCGGACGACGACGAAATCGGAACCACCGGGCGTGGGATCGGGCCTGCATACACGGACAAGTTTGCTCGCACCGGCATCCGGGTCGTGGACCTGCTCGACGAGGAGGTGCTCCGCCGGAAGCTCCGCCGTTCGATCGAAGAAAAGAACGCCATTCTGCGAGACGTCTACGACGTTGAGGCGTTGGATGTCGACCGCATCGTGGAGGAGTATGTGGAGTTCGATCAGAAAATCGACGACTACGTCACCGACACTTCCGCGTATCTCAACAATGCCCTCGACGATGGGGCCCGCGTGCTGGCCGAAGGGGCGCAGGGATCGCTCCTCGACGTTGACTTTGGCAGCTACCCGTACGTTACCTCCAGCCACCCCACGGCCGGCGGGTGCTGCACTGGGCTCGGCGTCTCGCCCACCGAAATTGACCGCGTACTGGGCATCGCGAAGGCGTATTGCACGCGCGTCGGCAACGGACCCTTCCCCACGGAGCTCGAGGGAGAGGTGGGGGAGGCCCTGCGAGAGAAGGGCGGCGAATTCGGGGCCACGACGGGCCGCCCCCGACGATGTGGCTGGCTCGACCTCGTGGCCCTGAAGTACACCTGCATGGTCAACGGCTTTAACGAGCTGGCCCTTACCAAGCTCGACGTCCTCTCGGGCATGGACGAGCTGAAGGTGTGCACGCAGTATCGGTACGACGGCAAGACCACCGAGCGCTTCCCGAGTGAGCCCCAAAATTTGACCCGTGTGGAGCCTCAGTACCACACCCTGCCTGGGTGGGAGGCCGACATTTCTGGCGTGCGCCACGTCAACGACCTCCCAGGAGAAGCGCAAGAGTACCTTGCCTTCATCGAAGACCATCTCGGTGTCGAGATCGGGCTGGTCTCGAACGGGCCGCGTCGCAGTCAGATCATCACGGACGTGCAGCCGATGGCTGCGGCCTAGGCCTTCCGCCCGCCCGGTGGAGCTCCCCGCAGGGCCGCGAATGCATTCCCAGCGGGTGCCCGCACACCTGTACAACCCGGCGATGCCATGGACGCCTATCGGTGGTCGGTCCAGCTCAAGCTTGGGCTTATCGTCTTTGCCGTCGGGATTGCCGTGGCGTCCCTCTGGTACACCCAGCGGCTCGTCGACCGGTTGCAGGAGCGCGAGCAGGCCGTCATCCAGCTTTGGGCCGACGCCCTAGAACAGGTGGTGCAGACCCAGCAGGCGGCAAATCCCCACCGGGAAGAGTTTCGTCGGCTCGACGCGCTTCTGCGATCTCTGGAGACGCGGCCCCCCGGCGACACCCTTTCGGCACAGCGCCTGGACGCCCTGCAGGAGGCGGTCGATTGGGCGCAGGCCATGCCGCCCACGCGGGAGTTCAACTTCATCCTGAATGAGATCCTGCAGCCGGACCAGTTCGAGGTGCCGGCCATCATTACCGACTCGACGCGCCGCCGCCCGCTGAGCTGGCAGAACGTCGGGGTGCCGGACACCGCCGCCGCGCTCTCGATGGACGACTCTGCAGAGGTGCGGGCACAGCTGCGGGACAAGCTGGACGACATGCGGTCGGCCTTCGAGCCCATCCCGGTCCGGATCGACGTGTCCGATGCCCCCGAAAGAGAGAGAGACGCTTCGAGGGGCCAACTTACGCAGTACGTGTTCTACGACGAGTCGGCCCTCATCACGGAGCTGCGCATCTTTCCGTGGGTGCAACTGGTGTTCGTGGGGCTGTTTGTGATGGTGGGCTACCTCGGCTTCTCCTACATCCGCCGCAGCGAGCAGAGCAGCCTCTGGATGGGGATGGCCCGAGAGGCAGCCCACCAGCTCGGGACCCCATTGTCCAGCCTCCTGGGGTGGATCCAGATGCTGCGCACTCCCGATCTTCCGGACGAGCAGCGCAAGCGGGCGCTGACGGAGATCGAAAACGACGTGGAGCGGCTCCAGCGCGTCGCGGATCGGTTTTCGGACATCGGGTCACAGCCCAAGCTCGAGCGCTGCGACCTGGTGCCCATCATTGAACAGACGGCCCGCTACCTTCGCCGGCGCATCCCGCAGCAGGGCCAATCCATTGCGCTCACCGCGGACCTGCCCGAGCGGCTCCCCGCCGAGGCCAACGAAGAGCTCTTTGCTTGGGTGCTCGAAAACCTTCTCAAGAACGCCCTCGACGCGATCGAAGACGACGAGGGACAAATTGCGATCACGGCCTGGAAAGAGGAGGCCCAGGTCTTCATCGAGGTGGAAGACACGGGGCGGGGCATTGAGGGGCAGCAGTGGAATAACATTTTTCGGCCCGGGTACAGCACCAAAAAGCGAGGCTGGGGCCTGGGGCTCAGCCTCGCGCGTCGCGTCGTTGAGAGCTACCACGGCGGGCGTCTCGAACTCGTGTCGTCGACAGTCGGGGAGGGATCAATCTTCCGCATCGAAGTCCCGGCGGTCGATACGGCGTAGCTACGGCTGCACCCGCGTCCGGAGCGAATCGGGGGAGAAGGCAGGCGACACGACGACAAAAATGTTGGCCCGGTCGCGCCATAGGAGCCCCGCTTCGGAGGACTGGTCGTCGGCAATGAGGCGGTCGCGCTGGGCCAGTTGGGCACGAATCTGCGTGTCGAGGGTCGTGGCATCGTCAAGTCGGTCGACGAGGGCGTAGCTGTACACGAACGCAGCGATGCGGGAGCCGCCCTCCGCGTCTACGTACAACACGACAGGGATTTCGATGTCGTCGGCCGTCCGGAGGCGGCCGACGCCCTGCAAGCGCGCTCCGTCGATGGTGGGCAGCTGCACTTGACGGCCCCACGTCGAGTCCAGATACGCCTCCGCCTCGGCCCCCTCATCGATTGCCCGTTCGGCCGTTACGGCCCCGGCCTGCTCCGCGGAAAAATCGACGAGGCCGGGAGGGGAGGCCGAAGAGGGGAGCGACGATTCGTCTGTCAAGTACGACACCCCAAGCCCGCCCGCCAGCACGAGGCCGCCCACCAACAGGACGAACAGCAGGGTTCGGGGCTGGGGCCGGGCGGGGTGCCAGTCGGATTGGCCCTGGGTCGCGTCGGCCGATGGTTCGGGGGCTGAGTCCGGGGCTGGCTCGCTTGCCTCCGGGGAGGGAGAAGAGGACCGCAGGGTTGCGCGGAGGCGAGCACGGAGCGAACTGGGCACCGGCGCGAACCGGTACTCGAGCGTGTCCCGCAGCGCTTCTCGCAGTTCCGCGTCGGAGAGCGTCTCGTCGATGAGGGCCGCTTCCGGAGCCGACAAGACTGCCTGCAGCTGATCCCGCACGAGGGCGGACGGGTCGGAGAGGTCCTTGTCGAGTCGGTCGCGCAGGCGGCCCAGGCCCGCCGGGGCGGCGGCCCGGGTGGCCCCGAGGGCGAGGACAAATCGTTCTGTAGCCGAGCAGGTCGCGAGGACGACGGGCAGGGTGTTCTGGACGAGGCGTTCCGCGACCTCGCGGCGGAGCGCGTCCGCGGAAGGCGGGGCGGTGTCGGGCGTCGCTGGGGGGCTCGTCTGGGGCCCTTCGTCCGGGGCCTCTTCCAGCAGCAAGGCGAGCCAGTCGTCCATCGCCTCGGGCCGCTCGTCCGGAGGTGCCTCCGTCGCCTGCTCATACACTCGGACGAGGAGGGAGGCGGCAGCCTCTTCGCCGACCAGCATACAGGCCAGCGGGTAGAGGGTCTCCAGGTGCTTCAAGGGGGACGGCGGGTCCGGGGAGGTGGAGGCGAGGGCCATAGGAAGCCCAAGGACTACTTGGAGGACTCCTCAAAGACGATTTTCACGGAATCGCCCTTTCGTATGTCCAGCAGTTCGGCGCCGTTCCCCCCGTTGGCGGCAATCTCCAGGTAGCCCGTGCTTCCAAAAAGCAGGAGCGGGTCGCCTTCCGAGACGGCTCCGTACGTGGGATGGAGTGCTTGCAGGGTGGTGTTGCCCGCGTAGGCCTTCAGGGGAGGGAAGGCGTCGAGCGGCGGATTCGTGTCGTCCAGGCCGGCGGCATCGCCCAGTGCTGGGCGCCGGATGTTCGTGATGCAGTTGCCGAAATGATCCACGTGCACCACCCAGCCCTGCACCGTCCGGTCGGCCGTCGACGGCCGGGCCCACCGGAGCGGCTCGAGCGTGTCGATCGACGTGCCGAGGGCGTCCACGGCCCGTCCGTCGGCGAGGTGGGCCGCAGCGGGAGCGAAAATGTCGCGCCCGTGAAACGTCGTGCTCGGCGACGCGTCCCGCCAGAAGGCCGGGTCGTCAAGTTCCACGAGGGCGTCCGGCGTCGTCTGGTCCAGCACGAGCGGAAAGACCCCGTTGTCGGGCCCCACGAACCATTGCCCTTCGGCCCGGAGGGCCACGGCGCGCCGCTCGGTGCCCACGCCCGGATCGACCACCACCAGGTGCACGGCTCCGTCGGGGAAGTAGGGACGGGCCGAGCGCAACACGAAGGCGGCCTCCATCACGTCCTGGGGGCTGATCGCGTGGGTCACGTCCACGAGGCGTGCGTCCGAGCAGATCGAGAGCATGACCCCCTTCATCGCCGGCACGTACCCGTCCTCGGTGCCGAAGTCAGTCGTCATTGTGACAATGGGCGGCGAAGGCCTGGCGGGGGAAGGCATGAACCTGATGAGGTGGTGTGAAAGAGGGCTCTGTCGACCGGGCGGAGGGCGGGGTGCATCCACCCCGTTTGTGAGTGTACAAACCGCGGGCCGCGATGTATAGGGCCGGTCTGCCCGAGAGAAACAATTCGGAGGGATTTAGGAGTAGAGGCATCGTGTCCAGCCTCACTGCTCGAAGCACCGGCCCCAACAGTGCCCCTCCAGCGATGTCGTCCTCTGACGCTTCTAGGCCGGATCCCTTGGACGTCGACCGCGGGTCCAGGGCCCAAGCTGCCATTGATCGGTTCGTGTCCCTGTGGGGGGAGATGGCGTCCACATGGGGAATCAACCGCACCATGGCAAGGATCCACGCGCTGCTGTACTGCGCGGAGCAGCCCCTCAACACCGACGAGATTATGGAGCAGCTCGACGTGAGTCGGGGCAACGCAAACATGAACCTCCGGTCGCTCGTCGATTGGAACCTCGTGGACAAGACGGCCCGCCCCGACTCTCGCAAAGACTACTACCGGGCAGAGACCGACGTGTGGCAGATCACCGCCCGCATCATCGAAGAACGCCAGCACCGAGAGGTCCATCCGGTCCGGTCGCGCCTCCAAGAGTGTGCCGATCTGTTGGTTGAGGACAACGAATCCGCAGAGGACCGTCCGGAGCCCGAACGGGTACTCCATCGGCGGTTCGCCAACCTCATCGACCTGATGAAGGTGCTCGAAGGCGTTTCTGAGGCCCTTCTGCCCCTTGTCCGCAACAACAATGTCGACCAGATCGAGCAGTTGCTCGATCTGGCGCTCCAGCTGGGCGAGCCCGAGAATGACGCCTCTCCCTCCGACTCCTCCTGACGAGAGCTCTCAACACTCGCCATGGCAACGACCAACGACATTGGGGACCGCGGGGAAGAGATTGCCGTGGCCCATCTCGAGGAGGCAGGCTATGACATTCTGGAGTGCAACTACCGCCACGGGCGCAACGAGGTGGATGTCGTGTGTCGGGATCTCGAGGCGGACAGGGAGTTCGTCTTTGTGGAGGTGAAGACCCGAAGCGGCACGGGGTTCGGGGCACCGGAGACCTCCATCACCGCGGACAAGCGGGAGGCGCTGCGGGGGGTGGCACGGGGCTATCTCCACGAGCACGCGCGGGAGGGGGCGCCGGCCCGGTTCGACGTGGTGACCGTCCTGCTGGCCGGCGGGTCGCCGGAGGTTAAACACTACGAAAATGCGTTCTGGGGCGGGTGAGAGTCCGGATGTGTTAGGTCGGGGGCTGGTACTTGCGGGGCAGCCGCTTCGCCATCCGGGTGGTGAAGGCAAAGTACTGATAGAGCGTGGCTCCGTACGGCTCCACAATTTCGCCGGACGGGGCAATGTGGACGGGCCGCTCGTTGAGCTCGATCTGGGACGTCTGATGGTTCCGGGGGCGGCGGCGAAGGTGGGCCCAGTCGAGATACGCCTCCCGTTCCGGCCTGCCACGGTACACCACTTCAAGCCGGTCTCGGGCATTGAGAAGATAGGTGGAGTCGGGGCCGGGTTCCAGGATGCGACTCCGGCGCGTGGGGCGGCGGTCGGCGCGTGTGGCGCGACGGACAGCGGAGGCGCGCGGCAGGCGGTAGAGGTCGAACTGCTCCTCGTCGAGCCGGTCGTCCATGAGGGCGCGGAGGAAGTGGCGAAGAGAGCCGCGGTAGGCCTCCAGCCGGTTCCGTCGCCACCGGGCCGCCTCTGCGGAGTCCGCTGGCGTGAGGGGATCGAAGAGTGGCTCGCCGTCCCAGCGCACCACCGACCCTTGCTCTTCGAACTCCTTCAGGAAGTAGGTGACGCGGTACCCCAGGGCGCGATTTTCGATGATCACTGGCTTTTCGGCCCACGCCTCGAACCGCCCCCACCACTTGTCGTCAAAGCGGAGGACCTCGGGGTTCACGAGCGTGCACTGTTCCGCCTGATCCGAGTCCCCGATAAACAGACGCTTGAAATGATCCAGGCGCTCGTACCACTCCTCGTCTCGCTCTGCCGATACCGTGACCGGAGGGGACTCAAGCACTTTGCCCCGGAGGCGCACGGTCACGGCCAGGGGATGACTGGGGGACGGGCGGAGGGCGAGGGAGCGTCGCTCATGCCCGACCCGCGACACATACAGCCGCTTCGGGCCCGGCCGGATGCCCTCCAGCCGGAACCGCCCGGTCGAGTCGGTAATGGTCCCGTGGACGGATTCTGCCACAAAGACGTGGGTGCGGGGCAGGGGCGCATTTGTCTCCGCGTCGAGCACCCGTCCCTCAATGACGCCTGTGGGCTGGCCGATCACAGCGCTGGACCCGGCCCCATACGCTACGACCAGGACCAGTACGAAGGCTCGGACCCGCATGGCGGCTTGGGCTCATCCTTCCTTGAGGCGCCTGTGGCCATAACTGTCGGAGCAGGGCGGATGTTTGTCGCGGAGGGACGGAGGCCCGTCTCTACCGCGCCGCCTTGACGGCCTCCACCGTCTGCGGGTCTTCGAGGCTCGACGTGTCCCCAAGGTCTTCGTCCAGGTACGCGGCCCGGATCACGCGCCGCATGACCTTGGCGTTGCGCGTCTTGGGCAGGGCGTCGGCAAAGAGGATCTCGCGCGGCTTCAGGGGCTTGCCCATCTCGTCCACGACGACCTGCATCAGCTCCTCGCGGAGGGCGTCGGTCTTGTCGCGCCCCGGCTCCAGCACCACGAAGGCGACGATCTCGGAGCCCTTCACGTCGTGCGGCACGCCGATGGCGGCGCTCTCGGCGACGGCCCCGTGGGCGTTGAGCAGTGCCTCAATCTCGGCGGGTCCCAGGCGCTTGCCCGCCACGTTAATCGTGTCGTCCGAGCGCCCCAGGATGTACCAGAGTCCGTCCTCATCGACGGCCGCAAAGTCGCCGTGCACCCAGGTGTCGTCGAGGCGGCTCCAGTAGGCGTCGTGGTAGCGGTCGTCGTCGCCCCAGAAGCCGCGCGTCATGCCGATCCAAGGCTTGCGGAGAACGAGCTCCCCAACCTCTTCCCGAACCGGTGTGCCGTCCTCGTCCACCACGTCGGCGTCCATGCCGGGGACGGGGCCGGAAAACGCGGCGGGCTTGAGGGGCTCCAGGACGTTCCCGCACAGGATGCCGCCAGAAATTTCGGTGCCGCCGGAGTAGTTGAGGATCGGTTTCTCGCCGTCGAGCACCGTTTCGAAGCACCACGCCCACGACTCGGGGTCCCACGGACTGCCGGTGGAGCCGAGGGCGCGCAGGCTCGACCGGTCGGACGCCTCCACGGGGGCGTCGCCGTGTGTTTTGAGGGCGCGGATGAGGGTGGGCGAGACGCCGAGGTGGGTCACCTCGTGGTCGTCCACCATGCGCCAGAGACGCCCCGGGTCCGGGTGATCGGGCGCCCCGTCGTAGAGCACCATGGTCGCTCCCACCGTGAGCGTGCCGAAGACGAGCCAGGGCCCCATCATCCACCCCATGTCGCTCATCCAGTACATCGTCTCGTTGGGCTTCAGGTCCATCGGGTGATACATGTCCTGCGCGCCCTTGATGGGGAAGCCGCAATGCGTGTGCACCGTGCCCTTCGGCGGCCCGGTGGTGCCACTCGTATAGATGACCATAACCACGTCTTCGGCGTCGGTGCGGGCCGTCCGGGCCTCCGGAGAGTGCCCCGCCACGAAATCGGCCCAGAAGCGATCCCGCCCGGTTGTCATGGGAACGTCGTCGCGCCCGAGGTGCCGATGGACGAGAACGTGGTTGACCGTGGGACACTGTTCGACGGCCGCGTCGGCGGTCTCTTTCATGTCGATGGGGCGGCCCCGACGTGAAAAGCCGTCGGCCGTGAAGAGCGCCTTCGCCTCGGCCCCCTGCAGCCGGGTGACGAGGGCCCCGACCCCGTATCCACTGAAGAGCGGGAGCAGCACCCCGCCGATCTTCGCAGTCGCCAGGAACGCCACAACAATCTCGGGGGTCATCGGCATGTAGAGGCCGATCCGGTCGCCCATTCCGAGCCCGAGCCCCCGCAGCGCATTCGCACACCGACAGACGCGTCGGTGAAGCTCGCCGTACGTCAGCGTTTCGGTGGATCCATCCTCCCCTTCCCAACGCAGCGCCGTGTCGTTCTCCACCGGGGTGCCCTGCCACTTGTCGAGAAGGTTGTGGACGATGTTCATTTTCCCGTTCACGCACCAGGTGGGCCGCTGGATGCCGTTGGAGAGGTCGACGACCTCGTCGTATGGCTCGTAAAATTCGATGTCCAGGTCGTCGAGCACAGCGCCCCAGAACCAGCTGACGTCCGAGGCGGCGCGTGCCCGCAGCGCCGAAAGGTCCGCCAGGCCGTGTCGATCCATGAAGCGACGCAGATTGGAGTTGGCGATGACCTCCGAGTCGGGCGTCCATACGACCTCTTGGCCAAACGGGAAGGAGTCGGAAAGAGAGGACGTGTCTGTAGGCATGAGCCGAAGCGTGGGACAATGAAACAGGGAGACTCGAAGGTGAAAGGGCTTACACAATAATCCACACGGTGGAATAGACGCAACCGACGGGGTTGGATCTATCCCCGAAACGTCTGTGTAACGTACATTCTTTGTATGAAAGAATATCCTGCACAGGGCTGTGGTGGGACACAATCCATCCCCACGGATGTATGAGAAGGGCTTGATGTTCTGGGACCCCCGCCTCGGGCACCGTCCATGGGCCGGGAAACCCTCGATGATCGTTCCTAACGAATTGAGTTGACGTGGCTGACCAAACTTCTCAGAAGGATAATCAAAATGGATCCGGACTGCCCGGGGGAGGGCCCTCAGGGTCTGGGCGGGGACGTCTCATCATCTGGGTCATTGCCGGGACGCTGCTTGCCCTGTGGGCCTATAGCTACTGGGGCATGGGGGCGGCCGGGGGCGAGCGGATCAGCTACAGCGAGTTCCGCGCGCAGTTGCAGCAAGAGAATGTGCAACAGGTGGTGGTGGAAGGAAACACCATCAACGGAGAGTTGAAGTCTCAGGCTACTCGGACCGAGCAAGGGAATACGGTAGAGTACAAGAACTTTGTTACCTACCTACCCTCGTTCGGCGACGAGCAGCTCATGGACCTGCTCGAATCGCAAAATGTGAACGTGGTGACGGAGCCGGAGAGCACCTTCCCGTGGGGGTTGGTGATCATGGGTCTTTTGCCGGTTCTCCTTCTGTTTGGGGTGGGCTACATCTTCCTCCGTCGCATGCAGTCGCAGGGCCAGGGCCTCTTCTCGGTTCGGCAGAGCAAGGCGGAGCTCTACGACAAGGACGAGGAGGACACCACGTTCGACGACGTGGCCGGGGCCGACAGCGCCAAGGAGGAGCTCCGAGAGATCATTAAATTCCTGAAGGACCCCAAGCGCTTCGAGGGGCTGGGCGGCAAGGTGCCGAAGGGCGTCCTGCTGGTGGGGCCGCCAGGAACCGGGAAGACCTTGCTCGCTCGGGCCGTGGCCGGAGAGGCAGACGTGCCGTTCTTTAGCGTCTCGGGGTCCGATTTCATGGAAATGTTTGTGGGCGTCGGGGCGTCCCGCGTCCGCGACATGTTCAGCGAGGCGAAGGAAACGTCCCCCGCTATCATTTTCATCGACGAGCTCGACTCCATCGGCCGCAAGCGCGGTGCGGGCCTGGGGGGCGGCAACGACGAGCGAGAACAGACCCTCAACCAGATGCTGTCGGAGCTCGACGGCTTCGAAGAAAACGAAGGGGTCATCGTCATGGCGGCCACGAACCGGCCCGACATACTCGACTCCGCCCTCACCCGTCCCGGTCGCTTCGACCGCCAGATCACCGTGGGCCTGCCCACGAAGCAGTCCCGCCACGAGATTCTGAAGATTCACGCCCGCGACAAGCCCCTGAGTGACGACGTAGACCTCGAAGAGATTGCGCGGAGCACGCCCGGGTTTAGTGGGGCGGACCTTGAGAACCTCCTCAACGAGTCAGCGCTTTTGGCCGGGCGCTACGAGCACGAGGCCATTCAGTACAGCGACATCGAAGAAGCGCGAGACAAGGTGATGATGGGCCTCAAGCGCGATGGCATGGTGCTCGACGACGAAGAAAAGAAGCTCCTGGCCTACCACGAGGCCGGCCACGCCATCGTGGCGGCGGCGCTCCCCAACGCGGACCCGGTGCACAAGGTCACCATCGTGCCGCGCGGTCAGGCCATGGGAGTGACGCAACAGCTCCCCGAAAAGGACAAGTACCTCTACCGGCTCGACTACATCTTAGACCGCCTGGCCGTGATCATGGGTGGACGCGCTGCGGAGGAGCTCATCTTCGACACCGCCACCAGTGGGGCCGAGAACGACCTCAAGCAGGTTCGCAAGATGGCCCGGAAGATGGTTCTCGACTGGGGCATGGGCGAGCAGTTCAAGCACATTTCCCTCGGGGAAGACCAGGGAAATGTCTTCCTTGGAGAAGAGATCGCGAAGGGGCGCGAGTACAGCGAGGTCACGGCCCGAGAGGTGGACGAAGAAATCCGTCGCATCTCTGAGAATGCATTCCAGCGGGCCGTTGACACCCTCACCGAACACCGCGAGGCGTTCGACCAGTTGGCCGACATGCTGATTCAGCGCGAAGAGGTGCCCGGCAAAGATGTGCTCAAGCTCGTGAATGGCGAAGCTGACGAGATCGGGCACATTCCCAGCACCAACGGCGAAGCTGCGTCCGAAGAGAACGGCTCGGCGGACGAGCAGGAGCCCGACGAAGCCAAGGCAATCGAAGACGATGGGGAGTCGGAGGACCGCCGGGCATCCGGGTCGGGCGACGCGTCCTGAGTCTGCGCTCTGGGGGCTCCAGACACGAATCTACAAAAAAGCACCCTTCTTATGGCCGAAATCGACCCATCCCGTCCGTCGAACGATACGCTCCGCAACGAGCTAACCGAAGAACAGTACCACGTGACCCAAGAGGCCGGTACAGAAAAGCCCTTCAGTGGCAAATACTGGGACCACAAGGGCGACGGCCTGTACCGCTGCGTGGTTTGCGAGACGCCGCTCTTTGACTCGGACACCAAGTTTGAGTCCGGGAGCGGCTGGCCCAGTTTCTACGACGTCCTGGAGGAGGGAAACGTTGAACTGACGGCCGATCACAGCCTCGGCATGCGCCGCACAGAGGCGGTGTGTGCCGAGTGCGGGGCGCACCTCGGGCACGTCTTCGACGACGGCCCGGAGCCCACCGGTCAGCGGTACTGCATCAACTCCGCGGCCCTTGACTTCGACAATGATGCCTAGCGCATCCTTGGAGAGACCGCGGCACGGCATCCGAAAGTGCGGCGTGTGGACCGGGGGCGGCAGAAGAGAATGGGGTCTACGTCCCGACCGTCTCCATGTGTCTATTGTGTCGCCGAGGTCAGACGCAGGGCGACACTGGGAAGCAGTGAGGGGGCGAGTATAAGCATCCCCATCATGAGCATTTCCACGGAGCAGTTGACGGCGACAGTGTGCCGGCGGGGATGCAAATCAGCACGTCGAAGATGTTTGTCCCCAGCACGTTCGTCACGCTGGGGGACGGTGTTGCCGGCCGAGACGCCCGGATGCTGACAGAGGACATGGGGGACAGCGGGAAATCGGAGCAGCGGCACAAGAGGTTCAGCCCCCAATCACGCGTCGGAAACGGAGTTCATGGGCGAACGCTTGAGGCTCGGCCCCTGGACTGAGAATCTCTTCATTTGAAATTCGCCCCCTCCCCGGGCAACTTTTTCGTCGTCAGAAGCTAGAAGAGAAATCGCAACGCCGGGTTGAGCAACCAGTCGAAGTTGGACTGAGGATCAAGCCGGGTCGGTAGCGAAGTGGCCAAACGCAGCAGACTGTAAATCTGCCGGCTTATGCCTTCGGAGGTTCGAATCCTCCCCGGCCCACCCCAGTTTTGAACGGCTTCTCTTGGGGGACCTCCTCAAAGAACGCCGCCAAAAAACCCTGCGGGAGTAGCTCAGGGGTAGAGCATCACCCTTCCAAGGTGAACGTCGCGGGTTCGAATCCCGTCTCCCGCTCATGTTACCCATCGCAGTTGCCGCCTTAGCTCAGTGGTAGAGCACATCCATGGTAAGGATGAAGTCCCCGGTTCGAGTCCGGGAGGCGGCTCTGAGCACCTGGTGTTGGCCGATCCCGACCGAGAAGGCCCGGGTTTTAGATCGCTGTGAAATTGAGGAGGGGCGGAACTCCGAGGCGGTTGCCCGAATACGAGGTGGTGCTTTACATCGCGGGGTGGAGCAGTGGTAGCTCATCAGGCTCATATCCTGAAGGTCGCGGGTTCGAATCCCGCCCCCGCTACTGGTTTTGTCCCTTTCCTGAACGGCTCCGTCGATCGGCGGAGCCGTTCCTGTTTGGCAGCGGTTAAAGCGGTCTACTGCCTGTGGGGCGACGATCCGAGGTCTGTGCGGGGACGCTCCGCGGCCACTGCAACGTCACGGGCACGAGGCGCCGAGTTCGGAAGCACGGTCCGGGTCGGGAGTGAACCCGCCGTCTTGAAAGAGCCAACACCACGCCCCCCCTCACTCTTCGGGCCTTTCGTCCTGCTCGAGGAGCTGAAAGTATTTTTTGATGAGGGCTTCGTAATCCGAGTTGTATCCCATCTCTAAAGCGCGAATAAGGTCGCGCCGCAGCGTATCGGTAGCGTCGGAATTGGGACGCTCACCGGGAGGCTCCTGGTCGAAGTCATCGTCCGCTTCGCGACCTCGCCGCTGCTGCTTTTTGCCCTGTGTACGAAGCGACTGCTGGGCGTTCAAGAGCCGGGTGAGGATCTGCTGCTGGCGCTCGATGAGACTCCGGCTGTGACGGCCGTCTTGCAGGTCGCTGGCGGATTTTTCCATCTGATCCGCAACTTTTTCGAGGTCCCCGAGCAATTTCTGTCGGGTCTCTTCCCCGACGTTCATTTCCTCGAGCTGCTCCTTGATCTGTCGCTGTTGCTTGGCGAGTTGCTTCCGCCGGGCCTGCATGTCCTGAGAGAGACGTTCGCCCTGAGATTGGTTGAGGAGGTTCTGGATCTGCTGGTTGAGCTTCTGCTGTTGGCCGGAGGCTTGTTGCAGCTGCTGCATGGCCTGCTGCATCGACATCTTCCCGCTTCCCCCGCTGCTCTGCTGCTTCATCTGGTCCAGCAGGTCGGAGAGCAGGCGGGCCAGCTCATTGAGATGCATCATGGAGGTCTTCTGATAGCCGGTGGCCTCGTCGCCCTCCCGAGCGTCTAGCGCGGCGGTCGCGTCCTCCATCGCCCGCAGCGCGTTTCCCGTCTTCGCTTGGACGGCCTTCGACATGCGCGGCAGGCGGCTTGCGATGGACTGCAGGGAATCGGCGACGTGGTTCAGGCCATCCCGCAAGTCTTTCTGCTGGACGGCAAAGCGACGGACCGCAGAGCCGTCGCCCTCCAGGTCCTCAAGGGTCGTGCGCAGGTTTTCTTGGTCCTTGGACAGGCGAAGGGTGTTTCCGAGCACACTGCGGAGCCCCGACATGTTCATCTGACGCTGCTGCCCCTTCATCTGCTGCTGCATCTGAGACATTCGGGACTGCATGCTCTGAAGACGCTTTTGCAGCTGTTGCTGCTGCTGACGGGCTTCCTGGAGCTGATTCTTCCGGAGCTGCTTGCTGTTTTTCCGCATCTGCTCCGGCATCTCCTGCTTCTGCATCTGCCGTCGCATCTTCTGGAGCTGCTTCTTCGGGGCCGACGGGACGTCCTCCATGTCCTGCTCGGCATTGTTCATCTCTTCCATGAGCTTCTCCATCTCTTTGGCCAGCTCTTCCTGCTCGCGGGCGAGGTCCTCGTTGGCCGACGAGTCGGCCCCCGGGGACGGTTGTGACGAGAGAGAGTCGGGCTGCGCGGCGGCGGTCGAGTCCGACGGGCGTGCGGCGGCGGAGTCGGGCCGGGGCGGCGAGGGCCTGTCTGTCGAGTCGGCCGAGGAGGATTCCGTAGATGGCGATGGATCCTCTGACGACTCGGACTGTCCGGTTGAGTCGGCGTCGGGGGCGTCGTCCATACGCTTTTCCGTTTCCTCGGCGACCTGATCTTCGCGGGTCTGAATGTCCTGGGTCCGCCGCGTCAGCTCCTCCATCTTCTGTCGTGCCTTGAGCTGCTCGAAAAGGTCAAGCGTGCGCTCCAGCTGTTGCTGCTGCTGTTGGAGCCGCGACTGTGCCTCCTCCATGGCGGACTGCGTCTGGCGAAAGCTCTGGTCCTGCATCGACTGCCGCATGTTGTCGAGCGCCTTCTGCAGTTCCTTCGACTCCATGTCGTCGATGGTCTGCTTCAGCTCCTGAAATTTCTCGCTGGTCTCCGGACTCGTCAGGTCATTGCGCTGCATCTGGCGGTTGAGGGAGTCGACCTGGCGCGACAGGTTCGACTTGCTCTGGGAGATCGATTCTTGCTTTTGTTGCAGCCGCTCGAGCCGACGGCGATCTTCCCAGTCGGACTCCCGGGTGCGGCGAAGCTCCCGGCGCAGATCCTGAAACTGCCGCTGGACGTCTTGGGACCGCCGGTCAAGGTCCTCCATTTGGTCGCCGGTCTCCTGCTGCAGGGTGTCGAGCTCCTCGTACTGCTCTGAGAGGGATGGGAGGCGGAGCCGTTGGGTGGCGGTGCGGCCGCTCTTGGGCCCGTTCACGGTGTCATTGTCCCAGGCCTTGACGTAGTACTCGACCTCGTCCCCACGGTCCAGGTCGAGGCCACTCTCCTGGGCGAGCAGCCACGTATGAGAAAGAACCTGGTCTGTCGCCTGCGGGTCGGACAGGGGAAGGTCGATGGAGGCGAACGACGAGTCCGTGGCGCTCCCGTTGGCGCGCCGGTAGAACAGGGCCGCCCGCCCGATGCCGTAGTCGTCGCTGAGCTGGAGCCGAAGCCGCTGGGTGAGGTCCGGCGTCAGTTCGGCGGGGTCGTCGGGGGCAAGAAAAGACACCGACGGCCGGGCGTCGGTCTGAAGGTCGAGATCGTAGCGAATGGGATCGCGGTTGAGAATGCCCGCCTCGCTTTCCAGGCGGAGTGCGTAGGTGTCTTCGCGGCGAAGGGTAAAGCGGCCGGTCGCCGAGTCGCCGGAAACGGTCAGCGACTGGGAGGCGCCATTTTCGAAGTTGAGCGTCGCGTCCGTGGTCGAGGCGCCGCCAAGAACTGCCGACACCGTCACCTCCGTGCCGGGCAGGGCCGTGACGGCCCCCACGTTGGCGTCTAGCTGACGACTGGGGCGATCGGTGTATGCGGGGGGCGTCACGCGGACCTGCAGCCGGCGCACGACCGGGCGCTGGGCCACCGCTACCGTGTACCATTCGGTGCGCACGGGCGACGCCGCCACGCGGTACCGGAGGGGACGTCGAACGTTGGGGACCGTGTGGCGAACGGTGCCCATGGAGTCGGGCTCGACGGCGATGCGTCGGGACGACTCGGTGTCCGTGGGGCGAAGGAGAAGGGTGGCCGTCTCGGGGACGTCGCCCGTGGCCTGGATGGTAAGGCGGAGGGAGTCGCCCCGCACGAGCTGGACGTCGCCCGGGCGGACGTCGAACTGAAAGGGCGCCGGCCGCTCAAATTCGGTCCGGGGGGCGAGGAGGCGCTCCGACGCGTCGAGGAAGGTGGACGGGGCGGCGACGAGGAACATGAGGACGGCCAGAAGCGGGAACAGGGCCCACCGGGCGGCCCGTCGGGCCGGTTGGAAGTCGGCCACTTCGTCGAACTGGACCTCGTCGATCTGCTGGGCGAGGTGTTGAACGGCGCGATCCACGTACGGCGCCGGCGCGTGCGACCGCTGGCCCTCTGCAAGCTGCAACAGATTGACCAGCCGGTCGGCCACCACGGGATGATGGGTGCCCACGGCCCGGGCAATCTCCGTCTCGGAGGGGCCCTCGAGAAGGCCGAGGAGGCGGCCCAGCGGGCGGGCAATAAAGGCTGCGCCCATGCCCACCAGAAGGGCGCTGGCAAGGACGAGCAGGCCGGTGCGCACACTGGGCTGAAGCCAAAGGGTTGCCTCCAGGGAGGCGGCGAGGAGCCAGAACGCCACGATGCTTCCCACGGACACGGCCCCTCCAAAGGCCAACTCAGCCCATGACATGCGCCGCATTGCCCGGCGCAGGCGGGAACGCAGGCGTTCGACGAGTCGGGCCGTGTCGTCGCTCATGGGGAGAAAAGACTACCGTGTGACGTATGCACTGGACCGCCTCGCGGCGGTCCGGTCGAGGGAACGAGGGGCGGCGCGGCAGGCGGAAGTGCGTCGGCGGAACGAGGGCGCCCCGGCGCCGTGAGCAAAATCCACCCAAAGCTTGAAGGCTGAAACCATCACGCAATACCGTCGGCCGAGGCCGGGTGTTTCTCCGAGTGTTCATTCTAGAAGCCCGATCAAAATGCCGTGACTCGTTCTGTGTCTGCTGAATGCCGACGTGAAAATGAACGCAAATTGGGTTCCGTGGAATGGACGGAGCGTCTTCGACGGACACTTCTTGATTCTCTAGAGTAGATCGCATGACGTCCCCTTTCATCTCTTTCGCCTCTTCTATGGTGCGTGTAGACCGTTTCGTCTTCCTGCTCGCCCTCGTGGGATTACTAGTCAGCGGCTGCCGCACCTACGGCGGGTACGAGTCGAAGCCGAAGACTTTTCAGGCGCTGCAACGGTCGGTGGAAGCCTTCGCCGACGAGCGCGACCGGGCCGAGGCCGATTTTCGCACCCTGTCGGACGCCGCGGAGGCGTCCGATACCCTCCAGGCATTGGCGGAGGACTACCAGGCCCTGCTGGACGAACACGAGGCCCTGCTGGAGACACAGCAAAACCGGGTCGAGCGACTGTCGGCCAGCAGTGCCTACCGGGCCCTTCACCGTGGGTACGGGGCCACGGTGACGGAGAAACGCATGATGGAGCAGAAGTATCGGCGGTTGGTCCGAGCCGTGCACGCGACCGTTCGAGGGACTGGAACGACGTCTGAAGCCACAAATACGGAGCGGCGCTACACCATTCGCCCCGTGAACTTCCCGTCGCTTCAGGATGGAGAGCGCCTGAGCATGGAGCAGGCCCTCGGCGATCTCTGACGCCCTGTGTGCGGATTCATTCCTCGGCTGAGCCTTTCTTCAGAAGTGAGACGGCGGTCGGCTGCTCTCGGCTCTCGGCCCGATCGACGGGGCACTCCCCATCGAGGCCTTCTGCAGTCCACCTCCCCGTTCCGGGGTGGGGCTGGAGATCGGCCCTCAGCGCAGCACCATCCGGAAGAAGGTCAGGGGGCGTCTGAGGTTGAGTCGGTCTGTGCCCGGTCCTCAATCGCGGCTGCCGTGCGGGTCACGGTGTAGCTCTGGGCCCGGGGCCGATCGGCAAACAGCGGGGTTACTGCCGACCAGGTGTGGCGAAAGAGGTCGCTGTCTTTGTAGGTCGCAAGGGCCTCCGGGTGCTTCCAGTGGCTGTAGGTTGTGCACACAGCGGAGGCATCGAGGTCTCGCCAGAGCTCGAGGTGCCGACACCCGGAAAATGAGCGGATGAGTGGGGCGGCCTCGTCAAACTGGTCCAGGAACTGGTCGACAGTGTTGGGGGCAAACGTCATCCGGACGATGCGAACAAGCACAGGCATTGGGGGACGGTACAAAAAAGCGTACTCACTTCTATGGCCGTGGACGCTCTGAGTTGGGAGGCCTTACGCATCGAGCAGATACTGACCGATCTGGCACTCCAGACACCCTCCTGCAGAGCAATACTCTCGGTAGAGCTCGTGCAGGCCTTGGGCGTCATACGCGGAGTCGGGGTCGGTGCCCAGGTCCTGAAAGCGACGGACCACGTGGTCTTGGGAAGGCGGAAGGGCGCGGAGCACGTCTAGTGCCGCCTCAGCCTGCGCGGCATTCTCGTGCTCCTCAGCGTCACGCAGAAGCACCGGCACCACGGCGTTCACCAGCAACGTGTCGCGGCGCGACGTGCCGAGGCTGGGGTCGTGCTCGGCGGCCCGCTTCGTGAGGTGGTAGTGTCGGTGCCAAAAGTCCGGGGGCATTGCGGTGAGTGCCTCGCGAAGCGCCGCTACGGGGGCCTCCTGTCCCAGCGCCGTGCGGAGCGTCGAGATCGGAGCCTCGTGCAGTAGTCCTCCCTCGGCGTACCACGCCGCTGCCTGCGCGATGCGAAGAGGCGGAAAGTTGTTGGGCCGGAGCCGGAAGAAGCTCCAGGCCGTTGCGGCCATCGGCGTGACGTCCAACCGGACTTGGAGCCGCTGGAAGCAGTCTCGGAGCGCCATTGCGTAGTCGGCGGTGCGCCGGTCGGCCTCCAGCAGGTCGCCGGGGGTGGGAAGAAGCCCGGCCGTCCCGAGAAGAAGTGCCTCGCGCTCCGTGGGTGTGTCCAGAGATCGGAGCATGGAAGGCGGCGTGCGCCGGGCCAGCGTCGTCATGGGGGCATCGTTCTTTGCGTAGCCGAGGCCGGCGAACAGCCGCTCGTGGAGAACCCTGTCCAGCGACGTCTCCGTGGGGTCGGGCAGCTGGTCCCGCTTTGCGGTCATCCGGTCCCCGGCGAGTTGGCGCATCCATGACGTGCGCCGGGCGGGCGGGACCTCGTCCCACCGCGCCGCGCAGGGCAGTGCGTCGTCGTCGGCCCGCGTGCGGAACGTGTAGAGCAGTTCGCGGAGCGGTGTGTCGAGGCAGGGATAGAGCACGAGCTCAGGGAGGGGCGACTCGTCGGCCCGCAGGAGCCCGCCGGTCCACATGTCTGCGCGGAGCGTCACGTGGAGCACCACGCTGTTGTAGCGGGGGTCGGTGTGGTGCTCGTGGCGGAACCACCCGCCCGAGGTCGTGTGCACCTCGATCGGTCCGCGCCACTCAATGCCTCCGATGCGGACATGAGTGCGCTGGAAGTCCGGCCCGGCGTCGGAATTCAGCCGTCCGGGATCGATCACGTCGATGACAGCCCCATCGGACGTGCTGAGGTCTTCAGTGTCGAAGCGCTGCTGGGCCCAGAGGTCCTGCACGAGCGCCTCGGGCACCTCGGCAGCGTGCTGGGAGGGTTCACAAAGCGTGGCCGGGGCGTCGGAAGGCGAGTTGAAGGTGGGCATGACGCAGGGCGGTGGCGCGTAGGGATCGACCGTAAGCCTCTGTGCGTCAGACACAACACCGCCCAGATCATAACGTGGTTGGCCCCACAGAAGAGAGGATGCTGGGCTGATGGGTTCTTTGTCGGTGTCCCATGCGTTAAGACATCTTCCTGCGATTGAGATTCCCCCGGGTCTGAGTCCTGCCTCTGAGCGAGGGGCTCTAATGCAAGGAAAATGTGTCGGCGATGCGAATCTTTCTGAACAAAGGGGCCCCTCTGCGCATGGTGGGCCACTCCGCCTCGTTGCCACCACCGGGTTTGAGGAAAGTCCCCCTGACAGGCCCGACGCTGTCGAACGTCAGGTTCTTCGGCGGGGGAAGACCCATCGGAGTCGTGTCGTGTACTGCCTTTTGGGCTTGGTTGAGAAACGTTGACCCAGCATGGATGCGTCTGGCCCCCGAAGTCTTCCGGATCTGGCGTCTTGGCGGGTGTTCGGGGTGATCGTCGCCTTGCTATTGGGGGCGCTCGCGCTGGAGATCGCGCTCGCGTCGCACTGGGCCGACCCGTTCACGGAGTCTGAGACGTGGGTGTTGATCGGTGTTGGGGTGGGAATGGCGTTGCGTGCCCTCGGGGGGTGGCTGGCGCGCCGGGGCCGCCCGGGCGAAGAGACGCTTCGGCGGCTGAGCCTCGCGGTGTGGGGCGCAGCAGCCCTGGGCGGACTGGCGGGGCTCGTTCTTTGGTAGAATCAGCTGACCACCGTCCGTGTGCACCTGTCTTCTTGACCCCGTCGTTCCTGCAGAACGCCACTCCTCCTTTGCGTGGAGGGGGGGAGGCGTGCTCGGGGGCCTCCTGCTACTTTTCGGAATCCCTGTCCTCGCCCAGGGGCAGTCGTACGTTGGCAAAGGACATAGGGTGCTGGATGGAGATACCATTCATCTTCTCCGAGAGACCGGCCAGATCGTGCGAGTAGAACTCTACGGCGTCGATGCCCCCGAGCGAGGGCAGCCCTTCGCCGACGCGGCGACCCGTGCGGTGCGGGCGGCCGTATTTCGGACGGAAGTGCGTGCACGAGAGAAAGCGTCCGGCCCCGACGGCCGCTCCTTCTTCGTAGTGCAGGTGGGCGACCACGTGCTCAACGAGCACCTGCTCCGGAATGGATTGGCGTGGTGGGACCGCCAGCAGGCGCCCCGCAGCGACCGGTACCGGCGGTTGGAGCAGCGGGCCCGGACGGCGGAACGAGGCCTGTGGGCACGGCCTGAGCCGGTGCCACCGTGGACCTGGCGGGGGGAGGGAGGTCCGTAGCCTCTATCAAGAAGCGACGAGTTCAACGACGTGTCTATCCGCTTTGCTTTGTGCCCGTCAACCAACAGGTTGTAGGCGCCCTGGCGTCCCCCAATCTTACCACTATTCGCCTCCGCTTCGTCCTCTATGTCTGCCGTGTCTGCGTCTGCCGCCTCGCCGGGTGCCCAGCTCGCGGCCCTCTGCCGCGCACACCCTCATGCCCCAAAGATTGTTCTTGTGCCGCGGACCCAGATCGGACGTGCCCTCGAAGACGCCCTCGCGCGGGAGACGAACGGATGGGCGGGACTCACAACCCGCATCGTGCGTCACCACGCCGAACAGGTGGCCCAGCCCCGCATCCTCGCGTCCGGACGAAGCGAGTTGCCAGTCGGCGGGCGGTCGTTCTTGGCCGCGCGGCTGCTCCAACAGCTCCAGCGCCGGGGGCGCCTCGACGGCCTGCCGGGGCCGCAGCGGCTGGCCGAGACGGTTGCGGAGGCCATTGAGACGCTCCGCCGAAACGGAGCCCCACTGGCGGAGGTGCAGGAGCGAGCCGAGGCGGAGGCCGCGTCGGCGACGTTTCGGGTCGTCGCGGCCTGCTACGAAGGGTACCTGGAGGCCCTCGACACGAACCACCTTTACGACGACGCGCACGTCTTCCAGTGGGCCACCGAGCTCGTACGAGGCGGGGCGTTTCCGGCCGTAGGCACTTCCGTGGTGGCGGTGTGCGACGCCGTGGACCTGCCGGTGGAGGCGCATCAGTTCCTGTCTGCGGTCCGGTCGGGGGCCCGGGCATTTTATCGGATTGGCCGCTCGCGGTTGGGGGCGCCCCCGCCACAGACGGCCGCTGCCCGCTTCGGGGACGTAGCGCCGCCGTCGACGGGGGAGACGGACGGAGCGGTCCCACCGGTGCACGTGCGCCGGGCGGTGGGGAGTGGGAAGGAGGTCGATGCGGTCGTTCGGGACCTCCTCAACGCCGAGGTGCCGCTCGACGAGGTGGAAAT
>NZ_JAZKRW010000012.1:0-41291 GCF_036626415.1 Salinibacter sp. | reverse complement strand
CGCTCGCCTGGCGCAGACGGGGTCGGATCGGATGTCTGTGTAGTGGGTTTTAGAGAGCCCGAGTGCACGTCTCTTCTGTGCCCTGCCTCTTTCTTCACGCGAGGGTCCCCGTCCACCCATCATGTCTGACTCCAGTCCTGACGCCTCTTCGCCGCGCGCCGTGCCCTCTCGTACCCGGCGCGCCCTCAAATGGGGCGGGGGGCTTCTGGGTGGGCTCGCCGTTCTGGTTCTGGTCGCGGCCCTCGTGCTGCCCCGCCTCTTCACGTCCGAGCAGCTGAAGGGATACGTGGTCCCGCCCCTGGAGGAGGCCACCGGGCGGCAGGTGGAGATCGACACGATTGGGCTGCGCGTCCTGCCCACGCCCGCCGTCCAGGTCACCGGGTTTCGCCTCGCCAACGCCGAGGGCTACGGGCCCGCCCCGGCCGTGGAGGCCCGTGCACTGAACGTGAACGTGGCCCTCTGGCCCCTGGTGCTGCTGAACATCCGGCCCACGGCGGTGGCCCTGGAGGCGCCGGTGGTGCGCTACGAGGTGGGCGAGGACGGGGCGACGAATTTCGACGACCTGGGAGCAGCCGACACGACCGCGACGGCAGACGAAGAGTCTCCACTGGCGGGCATTCCGGTGTCCAATTTTGGCGTGTCCGAGGCACGTCTGCGGTACACCGACCGGTCCAGCGGGCAGGCCCTCAACGTTGACTTCGACGCCCAGCTTAACGCTCTCCCCGACGGGGCTGCCCTCACGAGCGCGGGGACGGTCGACCTGCGGTCTGTACGGGCGCTGTTGCCCAGCGTGGGGCCCGACACCCTTGTCGTGCAGGAGGCAGAGGCGAGCTACGATGTCCGCCTGGATCCCGCCGCCGGCCGGCTTGACCTCCGACGCCTCGAGCTCGACACGGCGCCCCTGGTGGTGTCGGTGGATGGCACCGTCTCGGGACTGAACGCACAGCCAACGGTCGACCTCACGTTTGAGACCGGACGCACCGACCTGGCCGAAATCGCGGGGTTCGTGCCGGCTGCGGCGGTAGAGGGGCTGAATCCGCAGGGATCCGTGGCGCTGGAGGGGAGCCTCTCCGGCCCGCTCTCCGAGACGATAGATGGGGCGGAGGGCCTTTCCCTGACAGCCACCGGGCAGCTCGCCGAGGCCGGCGCGGATTATGAAGGGACGGCCCTGCTTCGAGACTTGAGCGCCGACCTGTCGCTCGGGCTCGACTCGGTGGCCGTCCGGTCGGTCGATGGGCAATTGCTCGGGGCCTCCCTGGCCGGCGGCCTGTCGGTGCGCGACCTTGGAGCGGAGCCGCAGATTGCCCTCCAACTCAAAACCGGAGCGATGAACGTGGCGGACCTTGCGGCCTTTGCGCCGCCGGAACAGGTTGGGGAATACGCCCCACAGGGCACCCTCCAGCTCGATGCGTCGGCCCGGGGGCCGCTGCCCTCGGATGCGGCTGCACTGCAGGCCCTCACGATCAACGGGGCCGGCCGGCTTGCTGGGGTGGGCGTTGACTACAAGGGAGAGGCGCTCCTTCGCGACCTTCGGGCGGGGCTCGGGCTTTCGGGCACGGCAGCCTCGGTCCAGAACCTCGACGGCCAGCTTCTGGGCCGCTCGGTCTCGGGGGCGGTCCGTGTACGCGACCTCTTTGGCAGTCCGCAGGTCGACGGGCAGCTGGCCGGAACGGCGGACCTGCCCCGGCTTGTGGCCCTTGCGGGAGATGAGGCCACGGCGAAATCGGTGGAGGGAGAGGCCGACTACGACGTGCGCTTCGAGGGTCCGATTGACGCGCCCGACGCCATCCGGCCCACCGGGACGGTCCGCCTCACGGATGCGCAAGTGCCGTACGAATCATTCCGGGCCCCTGTCGAAATCCCCGACGCGACCGTACAGCTTACCGGCACGGGCCTCTCGATGGACCGCTTTGCCGTCCGCTCCGGCTCCGAAACCGTGACCCTCCAGACCAGGATGCGGGACCTGTTTCCCGTGTCGACGGGCCTGGCGGAGTCCGATCCGGCACTGTCGGCCACCTTCACGCTCACCAGCGATCGCCTCGATCTAGTGGCCCTCTACCCGGAGGCCCAAGACTCGGACGTGACGTACTCGCAGCTCTTTGCCGCCCACCTGTCCGGGTCGAGCATGGACGGCACCTCGCCCGAGGACGTGGCGGAGACGCTCTACGGAGATGTCGATCTCCCGGCCTACGCCGTGGACGGACGCGTCGAGATTGGGACCCTGCTGAACGAGCCCCAACGCTTCGACGATCTCGCGTTCGACGTGCAGATGGACGACCGGCGGCTGGACGTGCAGAACCTGACGGCCACCACCTACGGCGGCACCCTGGCCGGCTCACTGACGCTCGATCAGCGCGGGACAGCCTCCACGTCCGCGGCCTCGAACTCCGAATCCGTCTTGCTTGCCTCCAACGCGCTCGGCCAGGCCCCCCGGGTCGCTGCGCCCGCCTCCGCGCTCACGTACGACGTGGAGCTCCGGGAGGCCGAGGCTGGAGCGGTGATCGACGACTGGACGACGCTGGGGCGCCTCGTGACGGGCACGCTCACCCTGGATGCCGACGGCGAAACCGCCCTCACGGAAGGACTCTTGCCCCAGGCGGACGCCTTTACCGCGATCGGGCAGTCGCTCGTGGCCGACGGCGGGCTCTCGCTCAATGTGGGGCCGGCCCAGGCGCTTGTGGAGGCGCTGAATCTGCCCTCGGCGTCGTTGAAGCAGTTTGAGCGCCTCGGCGGGCCGTTTGCCATTGAGAACGGTCAGTTCCGACTGAAGGCGTGGGACTTCGGAGGGGCCCGATTCGACGGGACGCTGGACGGGGCGCTGGGCCTGGGCGGCGGGGTGGACTTAGAACTGAGGCTGGAATTGCCCCTTTCGGTGCTCAACGACTCCGGCGTGCCTGCGCGTCTGAGAGGGGGCGACGGGCAGCTTGGGTCTCTCCTCAGTACGCTGGCGGGCGGCGACGCCGGCGCCGAGGCCGTGCCGGTGACGGTCCGGCTGAGCGGCACCATGCGCGAGCCCGCCGTCAAAATCCTCAATAAAGACGCCATCACCTCGAAGATTCAGTCGATGGCCAAAGAGGAGGGCCTCAACCGCCTCCGAAATCTGTTCGGGGGCGACGGGGAGGGAGGGTAGCTCAGGCATGCAGAAGCGATGCCCAGTGCAGCGTCAGTCGTGAATGTACGGGTGCGTGCGACCTCAACATTCGATTTCTGTCGCGTCCTCCTGAGTGAAAGCGAACGATCTCTTCGGGAAAACCGCCGTCGTCGAAGAGGCTCTTCGCCTACGCTCAGAGCGACCTGCCTTGACATGTTGAGGTCGCACTGGAGGCGCACAGCTTGAGGATTGACAGTTCACTAAAGTGCCTACCACCCAAATACGGGCCGAGGCACGGAGGGCCACGCGATGGAGCCGGGCGGGCCTTGCGCGGCGGGGATGATGTGCTCCGCCAGCAGCCGCAGGAGCTGCTCGTTGTGGTCGTTTCCGCCCGAGGGGCGGGTCCGAAGCGACGAGGTGCACACCACCACGAGGTCGAGCCGCGGGACGACGAAGATGTACTGCCCGCCGTAGCCCCAGGCAAAGGCCACCCGCGCCCCGCCAAACGTGTGCGTGAACCAGAGGTAGCCGTACTGGTGATCGCGATACGTGGAGCGCACGTAGGTGCGCCAGGAGAGGTCGATCCAGTTCGCCGGCACCACCTGCTGTCCGCCGAAGCGTCCCCCATTCAGGTACATCTGGCCGAACCGAAGCATTCCGCGGGGCGTGAGGGCCAGGTTGTTGCCGCCGAAGTAGCGGCCCGCGGGAGACTGCTGCCAGCTCCGGATGCGCACGCCGAGCGGGTCAAAGAGCCGCTCCTGCGCAAATGCGCGGAGCGACTGGCCCGAGGCTTCGGCCAGGACGGCGCCGAGGATGTGCGTGGTCCCGGTGCTGTAGATCATCTCGCCCCCCGGGCGGTCGACCATGGGGCGCCGCAATGCATCGGCCACCCAGTCGGCGCTGGAGACCCACGCCCCGTAGTTGTCGAAGCTCGTCGACTCAAGCCCTGTCTGTTGCGTGAGCAGGTGGTCGACCGTGATGCGCCGCTTGCGGGGGGCGTCGGCCAAGAGGGTGGGGAAGAAGGGGCCGATGGGCTGGCTCACGCCGTCGAGAACGCCATCTGCGAGGGCGATGCCGGCAAGGGCGCTCAGCACACTCTTGCTGGCGGACTTTAGGTTGGCGGCCTGGTTGGGGCCCCGTCCGTTGAAGTACGCCTCGGCCACAGTCGTTGAGCCGCGGGCCACGATCAGGCCGGTGAGGGGCGGGGCGAGGGCCCTGGCCCGGTCCACCGCGTCGGCGAGCGCAGCAGCGTCGAAGCCGTGGGCGCCGCCCGGATGGGCCCGCCACGTGACCGTCGTCGCGCTGGCCTGTCCGTACGTTGGCCCCCTGGGCAGGAGGAGGCAGGCCATCACGATGGCGCAGGCGGCAGGCAGGGCCCCGGTGTGGGCATGCGTTCCCGTGAAGGTAGGCATCGTGGCAAGAATCAGTGCATGGGTCCGACGACGTCCGCGTACTTTCCCGCCGAAATCGTGTTCGCCGTCCCCCTCTCTCCCGCAGTCCGGATCAGGAGACCGTGCGCAGCTGGGTGGGGTTGCCATTCGCAGGGGAGACACCTACGTTTGGAAACGCCCTTATCCTTGTCTCACCCCCACCGCTCCATGCCGCTCCGTTCAAAGGCTCGTGCCTTCAGCCTCGCGCTCCTGCTCACGATCACGGCCGTCGGCCTTTCGGCCTGGACGACGGCCCCGTCTCCGTCCCCGGCTGCCGAGTCGCCCCCGGCGTCCGCGACGGCGCCCGTCCCCGAGTACGCCGAGAACGGGATGGTGGTGGCCGCCAAGGAGCGGGCCGCCGAAGCCGGTGTGGCCATGCTGGAAAAGGGCGGCAACGCCGTCGACGCCGCCGTGGCCACCGGCTTTGCACTCGCCGTGGTGCATCCCTGGGCCGGCAACATCGGCGGGGGTGGATTCATGGTGATTCGCCAGCCCGATGGGACGGTGACCACGATCGATCACCGCGAGGACGCCCCCAGCGGGGCGACGCAGGACGTGTACCTCGACGATGAGGGCAACGCCGTGCGGGCTCGGAGCCGGCGCGGCCACCTCGCCTCCGGTGTGCCCGGGACCGTCGCGGGCCTGCTGAAGGCGCTTGACGAGCACGGCACGCTCGACCGTGCGACTGTGATGGCCCCGGCCATCCGGCTGGCCCGAGACGGCTTTCCGCTGCATCCGTCCCTGGCGCAGGACCTGAACGAGAGCTACGACGATTTCGCGGCGTTCCCGATTACCAAAAAGTACTTCACCAAGGGCGACTCGACGAAGACGTACCGGCCGGGGGAGCGGTTCGTGCAAGAAGACCTTGCTCAGACGCTGACGCGCATTCGCAATCAGGGGCGAGACGGGTTCTACGAAGGCGAGACGGCCGCGCTCATCGCCGATCAGTTTGCAGAGAACGGGGGGCTGATCGACGAGCAGGACCTGGCCGAGTACGAGGCGGTGGAGCGCGACCCGGTGAGTGCTACCTATCGGGGCTACACCGTGCACTCGATGGGCCCACCGTCCTCCGGGGGCGTCGCCATCGCGCAGCTCCTGAACGCCGCCGAGCGAAAGCCGATCGGCCAGATGGGCTTCAATTCCAGCCGGACGGTCCACTACCTCGGCGAGGCCATGCGCCGCGTGTACGCCGATCGGGCGGAGTGGCTTGGGGACCCCGACCACGTAGACGTGCCCACGGACGGTCTCGTCCGAAAGGACTACATGCGGAACCGCATGGCGTCGTTCGATTCTATGCGCGTCACGCCGAGCGATTCGGTGAAGGCCGGGCAGCCGGTGCTGGCGTCCGAATCGATGGAGACGAGCCACTACTCCGTGGCCGACAGCAGCGGCATGGCGGTGAGCGTGACCACCACCCTGAACAGCGGCTACGGCTCGAAGGTGGTGGTCGACGGGGCCGGCTTCTTCATGAACAACGAGATGAACGACTTCGTGCTGAAGCCGGGCGTGCCCAACATCTACGGCCTCTCTGGCACGGAACAGAACCTGGTGGCGCCGGACCGCCGCATGGTGTCGTCGATGTCGCCGACGATCGTTGAGGACCCGCAAGGGCGTCCGTTCATGGTCATCGGGGCGCCGGGCGGCTCCACGATCATCACGACCACCTTCCAGGTCATTACGAATGTCATCGACCACGGCATGAACATCCAGGAGGCCATCGCGGCCGGGCGCATCCATCACCAGTGGAAGCCGCGTGTGCTCAGCTACGAGAAGAACACGCTCCCCTACGACGTGCGCTGGAACCTGCGGGCCCGCGGCTGGGAGGTGACGCAGGGCGTCTTTGGGGGCATCCCGCAGTGGGGGCGGGCCCAGGGCCTCCGGGTCAAGCATCCGAGTCGACCGGATCAGACGTTCACCTTTCGGGGCAGCTCGGACCCGCGGGGCACCGGAGCGGCGGTGGGGTTTTGATCTTCAGGGGCCGAGCTTTCAGGATAGATCCATGCTCGGCGTCGGGACAGGCGCCAGTCTACGCTGAATCGTGATGCGTGATGAGTGATGCGTGAGGACGGTCGTTTCTGACGATCACGCGTTACGCATCACAATTCACGTATAACGCTTCACGCTCCCAGAGACACCGCCGATTCTCCACCGGGCAGGGAAGTTTCGGAAGGGGGAGGCGTGGGCTTACGCCCGCGGCGCCGGCGCCTGCCAGTCGAACTCTTCCTTGCTCATGTCCTCGTCGACCGGCACCGGGTAGTCGCCCGTGAAGCAGGCGTTGCAGTAGCTCAGGTCGCTGTGGTTGGCCCGCTTCACGGCCTTCATCAGTCCCCCCACCGACAGGTACGCCAGCGAGTCGACCCCCAAATAGTCGCGCATCTCGTCGATGCTGTCAAACTTGTTGGCGAGCAGTTCGTCGGCGTCGGGAAAGTCCATGCCGTAGAAGCAGGGACTGATGACCGGGGGAGAAGACACGCGGAAGTGGACGCTCTTGGCCCCGGAGTCGCGCAGCATGCGCACGAGGTAGCGCGCGGTGGTCCCCCGCACGATCGAGTCGTCGAGCACCACGACCGTGCGGTCCTCCAGGAGGCCCTGGACGGTGTTGAACTTGCAGCGCACCTTCATCTCGCGGCGGTCCTGGCCGGGGGCGATGAAGGTGCGGCCCACGTAGTGATTGCGGATGAGGCCGAGGTCGAACCGGCAGCGCCGCCCCATGTCCTGGCATTCCTCCGCGAAGCCGAGGGTGGAGGTGTTGGCGGAGTCGGGGACTGGCACCACGATGGGCGTCTTCTCGTCGTCCTCCGCTGCCTCGGGGATGGGGGCCTCGTGGGCCAGCTGCACGCCGAGCTGGCGCCGCACCTTGTCGACCATCTCCCCGAAGATTTGGGAGTCGGGCCGCGAGAAGTAGACGTACTCGAAGACGCACTGGCTGACCCCGTGCTTCGTCGGAATCTCGTGGCTTTCAAAGTCGCCGCCGTTCACGCAGCCCTCCCGGTCGATCACCAGAATTTCCCCGGGTTCGATGTCGCGCACGTACTCCGCGTCGATCATGTCGAAGGCGCACGTCTCGCTGGCCACGCAGTAGGCGGGGCCCTCGTGGCGCTCCGGCGTCTCGAGGCGGCCCAGCGCGAGCGGGCGAAACCCGTTCGGGTCGCGGACGGCAATCATGTGTTCGTCCGTCATGAGGAGCAGCGAGTAGGCGCCCTCGATCTGCATGAGGGCGTCGACGATTTGATCGAGGTGATTCTGCCGGCGGCTCTGCGCCGTGAGGTGCAGGATGAGCTCGCTGTCGCTGGTGCTCTGGAAGAGGGTCCCGCGCTCGCTGAAGCTCTTGCGGAGCTCTTTGGCGTTCGACAGGTTGCCGTTGTGGGAGAGGGCAAGGTTGCCCTTTCGGTGGTGCACCACGAGGGGCTGAATGTTGTCCCGATTGGCGGAGGCCCCGCTTGTGGAATACCGGTTGTGGCCGATGCTGGCGTCGCCCAGCAGCTTCTTGCTGAAGAGGGCCGGGTCGTCAAACACGTCGAGCACCAGCCCGAAGTCCTTGTGGACTGGCATCACCGGCTCCTCCCGTTGCTCGTCGTAGGTGGAGGTGACGATTCCGGCGGCCTCCTGGCCCCGGTGCTGCAGGGCGTGCAGGCCGTAGTAGGTGTGCCGGGCGGCCTGGGGATGATTGCAGATGCCGAAGATGCCGCAGTGCTCTTGGACGGCGTCGCTCATGGGGCAGGGGCGAGGGCAGGCCGCAGACGGGTGGGACGGGCGCTGAGTACCGACGTTTCGCGACCAGCACGGGCCCGATGGTCGCGTTCACCGAAACTAGGGATGGACCCGGATGATCCCAACCTTTCGGGGCCGGTGGGGTCTAGTTCTCAAAATTCTCGCCTGACAGCTCGTCGTTCGTCCCCTACGTCGGCCCTGTGGGGGACAAGGGGGCCGTCGTCGTTACTCTGTCCGCGAGTGGTTACGCCTCTCGAGGTCGAGGTGGAGGAGTCCGTCCAGCCCGTCAAAGTTGTAAGACGGAAAGGCCCCGGCGCGCGATGACACATAGGCGCCGAGCCGGTTCGCAAGGTCAAGGAGCGCATCGCCGGTCCGCTCCTCCAGAAATCCGGCGAGAAAGGCCGACAGGAAGGCGTCGCCCGCGCCCACCGTATCCGCGACGTCCACGGCGTAGCCGGAATGGTGCCAGCACTGCCCCTCGGCCCACAGCCGGGCCCCGTGGCCGCCCCACGTTACGCACACCGCCCGGCACCCAAACGCGTCCGCCAGGTCGGCCATCGCGCCCTCCGGAGCGTCCCTGAGCCCGAACCACGCTCGCATCCGCCGCAGCTCCGCGTCGTTGAGCTTCACCACGTCGGCCGCCCGGAGCGACGCCTCAATGACGCCCCGATCGACGTATGGGGGGCGAAGGTTCACGTCGAATACACGCAGGCCCACCGCTTCGCAGAGGCGCTGAATGGTCTGCCGGGACGTGGGGGCGCGCTGGGCGAGGCTGCCGTACACGAGGGCCTCGGCGTGATGGGCGTGTTGGGCGAGGGCGTCAGTGAAGGCGATCGCGTCCCACGCTGCGGGCTCGAGAATGTCGTAGTCCGGCTCGCCGGGCTCGCCGGTGTCGACCTGCACGAAGCCGGTGGGGAGTGCGTCGTCGACTTGTACCGGGTCTGTGGCCAGACCACGAATCTGTGCGCGCCGGAGCGCCTCCTGCCCGAGCCGATCGTGTCCCACGCGGCTCGCAAAGACGGGGGACCGCCCCAGGGCCTGGAGGTGAGAGGCCACGTTGAAGGGGGCGCCGCCGAGGAAAAGCCCGTCGGGCAGGGCGTCCCAGAGAACCTCGCCAACACAGAGAATCTCGCTATTCATCGGACGCGTGAGGACTTAAAGACACTCGGGTTTGTTTTTTTTGAGGACCCCGGAGAAGACAGCCATGAAGACAAAAAGGGGCGGGCCTGTCGTCCACTCACAGTGTTGCCGCGTCGCGCCGAATGGGGAGCGCGAGAGGTCATGGCGTTGCTCTACAGCGGCGACGAAATCGGTCAGCTCCACGACTTTTCGTACCTGACCGACAAGAAAGACCGACGACAATCGATGGGCATACCGTCCGCCGATGGACTGGGACCGAGCCCTTCTTCGGTACAAAGAAGAACGGATCGAACAGCGCCTGTTTGACGGCGTCCAGCAGCTTGCGGAGGTCCGGAAGCGACTCGACGCACTCGGTCCCCTTTCGGCCGATGGCTATCCGGTTTGGCGAACAGAGATCGACGTGCCGGAGGGGGCGTACTTCGGGTTTCGGTGGGTCAAAAAACGAGACGGACGGGTCATCGAGTGGGCCCCGCATCTCTACGCCGCTCGGGCCGGAGACGGCGTTCTGGGTCCGGTGGGGACATCCGGCTGAGGGGCATGCCGCGGAGGGCCGCTGGCCGGACCCGTCACAGCAGAACGACCCCCACGGCCAGCCCAATCCCCACGGCATCTGCCACGAGGTCTTTCCCGCTGGCCCGCCCGTCGACGCGGGACGCGTCGTACAGCTCCTTCGTGATGCCCAGGGCCCCACTTGCGGCCGCCGAAAGGGGAAGCGCGTCGCCCTGGGACCAGTCGGCCTTGCGGACGAGAACGTACTGCGTCGAGAGCGTCCAGAGCCCGCTGAACACGACGTGCCGGGCCTTGTCACGGGCCCACCACTGATCGCGAGGGCGAGGAGGCCGCTCGGGCGAGCGGCCCGGCGGCACGAGAATCTCGACCCGGAGCGCCGTGAGGGTGGCCGGGAGGTCGGCGGAGGCGAGAGAGGTCGAATCCGTAAGGAGAGCAGCGGCCCCTTGGGCGTCGGCGGGGACCGCAGACATCCCGAGCAGCACGAGGGCCAGTACGCCGATCCGAAGCCGGAATGCCGAGAGACGCGTGGAGGCCATTCGTCGAACGGGAACGTGTTACAGCGTGCCGGTCAGGTACCCCATGACGATGCCAAAGACGACCACCGGGATCACGTACCGCATGCCGAAGATCCAGACCCGCAGGACACCGTCGGACAGGGTCGTGCTGCCCTCACGGAGCTCTTCGGCCGCCCGGTCAGCCCCCCACACCCACCCAATGAAGATGCTCAGGAAGAAGGCGCCCACCGCCAGCCCGGCACTCCCGATGAGATAGTCGAGGACGCCGAGCACGTTGGTCTGGCCGAACAGGCCGCCCTCCCCGAAGAGATAGGTCAGGTCGCTAAACGCGCCCACCGCCCCGAAAGACAGGGCCGAGGGGATCGCCATGAGGAACGTGATGGCCCCGATGATGAGGACCGACTTGCGGCGAGACCAGTCCGTTTCGTCCACGAAGTAGGAGACCACCACCTCCAGCAGAGAGATGCTGGAGGTGAGCGCCGCGATGGAGAGGAGGACGAAAAACAAGAATCCGACGATGCCCCCAAGCGGCATTTGGGCAAACACTTCGGGCAGTACCACGAACACCAGGGCCGGGCCGGTGGCCGGGTCGGCGTCCATCGCAAACAGGGCCGGGAAGATCATGAACCCGGCCATGAGGGCAATCATCGTATTGAACAGGACCACGTAGGCTCCGGACACAGCGATGTCTTCCCGCTTGGGCAGGTACGAGCCGTAGGTGATCATGGCCCCCATCCCGAGGCTGAGGGTGAAGAACGCCTGTCCGAGGGCGGCAATCACGAGGTCGAAGCTGATCTGCGAGAAGTCGGGCACCAGGTAGAAACGAAGCCCCTCCGCGGCCCCCTCCAGGGTGACGGCCCGGACGATGACGAGCAGAATCAGCACGAGCAGGACGGGGAGCAGGATCTTGGCCCACCGCTCAATGCCCTGCTCCACGCCCCCGACCACCACGAGAAGCGTGAGCAGCAGAAAGAAGGACAGCAGTCCGATGTTGAGCCAGGGAGCAGCGGCAAATTCTTCGAAACCCATGGACGGGGCAATGACGTCCTTCACCGCGTACCCCACGGCCCAGCCGGCCACGACGCTGTAGTAACTTAGAATGATGAACCCGGCGAGCACGCAAAAGCCGCCCACCAGAATCCAGGCGGAGCCCCCCCCGGTGATGGATTTGATGGCGCCGACCGGGTTGCGTTGACTGTTCCGGCCGAGCGACAGTTCGGCGAACAGGTAGGGCATCCCGATGAAGAGGATGCACAGCAGGTAGATGAGCACGAACGCCCCGCCCCCTCCCTCGCCGGCCAGGTAGGGAAAGCGCCAGATGTTGCCCAGCCCGATGGCGGACCCGGCGGCGGCAAAGATGAACCCGATCCGGGACGACCACTGCTCACGGTCGGTCGAGGTCGTACTCATGGAAGGCGTCGAGGGGCTCGTGGGAGGAAGAAAGAGGGCTCGGCCCGCGGAAACGGACCTGTCACGATACACATCGCCCGAAGTTAAAAGGTGACGGACGTGATCGCAATTCCCACCTGCCGGGGCACAAGGAGCGGCCGCGTCACAGCACGTCGTAGAGAAGGTCGATGACCAGTACGGCCAGAATCGTGATGGGGAAGGCGTACTTGATCGCGGCACACCACACCGGTCCGGCCACGCGCCCCACCGTGTGTCCGGTGCCGGATCGCAGCTCCGTGAGGGCCTTCTCGGCGCCCCACACCCACCCGACGAACAGGCTCAGGAGGGCGGCGCTGAGGACGAGGGCCACGCTCCCCCAGAGGAAGTCCATGACGTCGAGCATGCCCGGGCTGGGCCCGAAGAATCGATCCCCAACGAGCCACGACAGGTCACTGAGGGCCGGTACGGCGCCCTGCGACAGGGCCGACGGCAGGCCGAGAGCAAACGCGAGCCCGCCGGCGCCCCAGGCCGCCGCGCGGCGGGACCAGGGCGTCTCGTCGACGAGATACGAGACGAACACTTCCAGCAGCGAAATGCCCGACGTAAAGGCGGCGATGGCAAGGAGGAGAAAAAAGAGGGTCCCGACGAACGATCCGAGTGGCATCGCCCCAAACACATCGGGCAGCACCACGAACACGAGTGAGGGCCCCTCCGCCGGATTTTGTCCCATCGCGAAGACCGCCGGAAAGATCATCAGGCCCGCCATGAGGGCAATCAGCGTGTCGAAGGCCGCCACGTATCCGCCAGAGACGATCAGGTTTTCGTCGTCGGGCAAGTACGAGCCGTACGTGATCATCGTCCCCATGCCGAGGCTGAGAGAAAAGAAGGCCTGGCCAAGGGCCTCTACGACCACGAGCCCTGACACCTTTGAAAAGTCTGGCGTGAGGTAAAAGTCGAGCCCGGCGCCCGCCCCGGGCAAGGTGACGGATCGAAAGATGATGAGGCAGAGAAGGACAAACAACACCGGCATCAGGATCTTTGCCCACCGCTCGATGCCTCGTCGAACCCCCCCGGCAACCACCCCAGCCGTGGCGAACAGAAAGCCCCCGAACAGGGGAACGACCCACAGCGGGTCGGCAATGACGCGGGCGAAGACCGCGTCGGGCGCCTCAGCAGCGACAAGATCCCGCAACACATATCCCACGGCCCAGCCGGCCACCACCGCGTAGTAGCTGAGGATGGCGAGGCCCGCCACGACACAGAGGCCGCCGACGAGCGGCCAGGGCGACCGGGCATCGATGGCCCGGATGGCGCCCACCGGGTTCCGTTTGCCGTTGCGGCCAAGGGCGAGCTCCGCAAACAGGTACGGCACGCAGAGAAGAACCAGGCAGGCGAGGTAGATGAGCACGAAGGCGCCGCCTCCGTTGTCCCCCGCCTTGAAGGGAAACCGCCAGATGTTGCCCAGTCCGATGGCTGACCCCGCTGCGGCGAGGACGAAGCCGAGCCGAGAGCTCCACTGCTCCCGCTCCGGGGAAGGAAGGGCCATTTCGAGACAGGCGGTTGAACGAACAGGGGAACCGCGCCGAGCACGGTCCAACGGCCGGGGGACGTCCGGTAGGGCGTGGGCAGTCAGACCGCGAAGATAAAAGGTGGGCCCCCTGAACACAACGACGCAGGTCGGGGAGGGCGGGCCTCACCGCGGAAAATCACGGAAAACAGAAACCGGTCCGAATGGGCTACGCGGTCCACGCGTCTCGGTCCGGGTACTGGTCGCGGTCATGATACGAATGAAGGCGAGGCACTCCCTGCGCGAGGTAGAAGGGCGGACGGGCCGGGAGGTCTTTGGCCGAAAGGCGCACCACCTCCACGTCGCCGGAGGCTTTGTACAGCTTCAGACGGCCAACCCTTGTGTCCGCGGCACCGAGATCGTAGAGGCAGTAGCGGGGGGTTGCGTCCACCTTCTGGAGGACGACGGTGAGGGCCATCGGGGCGGGGCGCACTAGATGCCGGAGGCGATGAGCAGTTCGATGTCGCGGTGGCTCATGCCGAACATCGACGCCAGGCTCTGCTTCGTGAGGTGTTGCCGGTAGACGTACGTGCCGTTGCGCAGCCCCTCGTCGCGCCACAGGGCCTCGTTGATGGAGCCGGCCTCGCCGATGCGGAGAAGGTAGGGGACGAGGACGTGCGTGAGGGCGTAGGAGGCGGTCCGGGCCGCGTTGGAGGGCATGTTGGGCACGCAGTAGTGAATGATGTCGTGCCGACGGTAGACCGGGTCAGAATGGGTGGTGGGGCGGCTCGTTTCGACGCAGCCGCCCTGGTCCATTACGGCGTCCACGACCACGCCGCCAGGGGACATGGACTGCACCATGTCCTCCGTGACGAGCAGGGGGGAGCGCTCGCCGCCAGTCACCATGGCGCCCACCACCACGTCGGACGAGTGAACGGCCTGGCGGAGGTAGTGGTCGCTCGCGACCGCGGTGGTCACGCTGCGGTCCAAGGTGTTTTCCAGGGTGCGCAGGGACCCGAGTTCCGTGTCGAGAACAATGACGTGGGCCCCGTACCCGAGGGCAGTGCGGGCGGCCCACTGGCCCACAACATCGGCCCCCAGAATGACCACGGTGGCGGGGGGCACGCCGGAGATGCCACCCAGCATGACCCCCTTGCCGCCCTCGTTGCTCTCCAGGTAGCGGCCGGCAATCTGAATGGCCATCGACCCCGTGATCTCGTGCATCATGCGCACAAGGGGAAAGGTCCCGTCCGGGTCCCGAATGAACTCGAACCCGATGCCTGTGATCTTGTGGCGCATCAGATGGTGTAAAAACTCGGGGGTCGTGCCCCCGAGGTTCAGGGCTGAGAGCAGAATCTGTCCCTCCTGTAGGAGGTCCCTCTCATCTTCGCCGGGTGGGCCCACCTTTACGACGAGATCGCTTCGATCGTACAGGTCTTCTGGGGCGGAGACGAGCTCGGCCCCGGCGTCGACGTACTCGTCGTTCTGAAAGTGAGCCTCGTGCCCGGCGCCCTCCTCCACGTATACCTCGTGTCCGTCGGCGACGAGGGCCCCCGCACCACTCGGGGCCAGGGCCACGCGCTGTTCTTCGTTGCCCACCTCACGGGGGACACCGATCCGAAGCGACTCGTGTTCGTCGTCCTGCGTCAGCGGCTTTTCCTGGGTCATCAAGCCGCGTTCGCGCTCGAAGCCCTGCTGTAGGGAAGGAATCTCCATAGAGACAATTGGGGTCCCGCAACGTACGTCCAGGTTGTGGCGTAGAAGCCCGAAAGGATGCGCGACGGGCACGCAAACACCGCAATCTATGAAAGCAACTCCGCTTTTGCACACTGGACCTCGTTCTAGAGGAAGAGAAGAGGGAATGTTGGGTGAAGAGAACGGGCCTGCGGCCCCGCGAAGCTCCTTGTCGCCGCGAGCAGAACGGTAGACCTTTTCCGGTCCGGCTCCTATGTTCGAACCGGTCACCTGTCCGTGCATCCATCCGCATCGTTCTCAAATGCCTGCCGCCTCTTCCCCCGGTCCGATCGCCATCATTGGGGCGGGGGCCGTCGGGACGACCCTCGCACGCAGCCTCACAGCGAATGGGCAACGCATCGAAGCCGTGGTGAGCCGGGATGAGGAGGAGGCCCAAGACTTGGCGGATCGGGTGGGGGCACCAGTGGCCGGGGCGACGGCCGCGGTGCTTCCGCCGAGCATCCGGTTTGTGCTGATCTGCGTTCCGGACGATGCAATTGCGGGGGTGGCCGAGGCCCTGTCGCGCCGTGACCATCCGTGGGAGAAGACCGTCGCCGCCCACACGTCTGGGGCGAGGCGGGCCGCTGTCCTTACTCCCCTTGACCAGCGGGGGGCCGCGACCATGAGCTTTCACCCGGTGCAGACGTTCACGCCCGAGACGCCTCCCGAAGCGCTGGAGGGCATCGCCGTGGGACTTGAGGGAGAGGATCGCGCCATTGCTGCGGGCACGGCCCTGGCCGAGGCGCTCGGGGCCCGCCCGGTCCGGCTGACCGCCGGGGAGAAGGCGCGGGTTCACTGTGCTGCGGCCCTCGCCTCCAACGGCCTCGTGGCCCTCTTGTCGGTCGTAGAGGAGGTGTTTGGGGCGTCGGAGGCGAACCTTTCTCAGGGGGCGGGGACGGATCTCGTCGCGCCGCTCGTGGAGCACACCTGGGCCAATCTCAAGGAGGGATCCCCGGAGGAGGCGCTGACCGGTCCCGTGAGGCGCGGCGACGTGGGCACGGTCCAGGCCCACCTCGATGCCCTGGATGACGAAACCCCGCACCTTGTGCCCTTCTACACAGCCCTGTCCACCGAGATGGTGCGCGTGGCCGTACGGGGCGGACACCTGTCCAGGGAGCAGGCAGAGGCGCTCCTGGCCGTCCTGCGAACCGCTGCGACCGCCTCGGAAGAAGCCGCTGGGGGGGCGCGTTGAATGTCTCGAAGACTGCCCCTTTCTTCATAAGTATGCAGAAAAATAAGGAACTCGTGCCTGCCCTGTAGTTTTATATCGGCCTGTTTCAAGCGTCCTCTGCGTGCTTGTGCGACGTGTTGCAGAGCCGATGCGTCCCCCCACCGCTGTCGTTTCATAACGCACTGTTCTGCATGAGTGACGAGGCTCGTGAGCGTCAAGCCGGATCGTCGGTCGCGAACGATGATCCGGATCCCGGTCCGGAGCAGTTTGCGGGGCGGTCGCTCCTCCTGGCGGACGACGACGAGGTGCCGTCCGAGGCGCCGAACCCGGACGTGGAAGCCCTCCGCGTCCTCGTCGAAGAGGCCAACTGCCAGTGCGCCCCGTACCAGTCGGTCGCCGTGGCCGCCGTGCAGATCTTGGAGAAGGCCCTTCGGTACGAGCAGCAGGCGGCGAGTGCGGCCCTGTCCCTCGGGCAGCAGAAGAAAATGGGGGCCATGGTGGAGACGGCAGAACAGGCCGTCACGGTCCTGCGCGACACGCTCACTGCGCAGGGGCACAAGGTGATGCACCTGTGCTCCAGCGAGTCTGCCTCCGGACTGGACCTGGCGTCCGACGACGCGGGGCAGCCCTGGTGGTTTGCACTGTCCAACGCGTTGGAGGTGTTGGAGCAAGGCACCGACCAGATGACGTCCCTAACGACGGGCCAGCCGTCGGGCAGTGCCGCCCGCGAGTTGAGTCAGCTCATCGCGCAGCTCCTTCGAAGCCACCACGATGCACTGTTGCTGGAGGCCGAAGAGTGGATCTCGTAGGGGCCGCTGTCGCCTTGTTTGGGAATGATGAAGAGGGCTGCAGTTCGGTCCCATGCGGGAGACGAGCACCGCCTGCCCTTCTTTCGTTTCCGTTCACTCTCTTCCATCGACGACCGCAGCTCCCGAATGTCCCCTGCCCCTTCAGAGCTCAGTGAGCAAGAACAGCGCCGGCGTGAGGAGCGCGAGGCGCTCGAGCAGCGCGGCCTCGACCCCTATCCCTACGCCTGGGACGTCGACACCCATGCCGCCGAGATTCTCGATACATTCGACGACGACCTGCATCAGCCCGAAGATGGGGAAGTGGGGGGGTACAAGGTGTCGATCGCGGGGCGCATTACCGGGCTTCGCGTAATGGGGGGCTCGGCGTTCTTCGACCTCCGGGACGAAACGGGCACGATTCAGGTGTACGTCCGCTCCCAGGACCTAGGGGAGGAGTTCTACGACGAGATCTTTACGGAGCTGTTCGACATCGGCGACATCGTGGGCGTCGAGGGATTCGTGTTTCGCACCGGGATGGGGGAGGTCACCGTCCGGGCGGCCGCCGACTTTCAGTTGCTTGCGAAGGCCCTGCGCCCACTGCCCGTGGTGAAAGAGACCGACGAGGAGACCTACTACGAGGTCACGGACAAGGAATTTCGATATCGCCAGCGGTACGTCGACCTCGCGGTAAATGAGGACGTGCGGGACGTTTTTCGGCAGCGGGCCGAGTTGATCTCGACGATGCGCTCCTTCCTCGACGAACAGGGGTGCCTGGAGGTGGAGACGCCCGTCCTCCAGCCCGTCTACGGCGGGGCGTCGGCCCGTCCGTTCAAGACGCACCACAACGCCCTCGACATGCCGCTCTACCTCCGCATCGCGGATGAGCTGTACCTGAAGCGGCTGCTCGTGGGGGGCTTTGAAGGCGTCTACGAGATCGGCAAGGACTTTCGGAACGAGGGCCTCAGCCGATTCCACAACCCGGAGTTCACCATGATGGAGTGCTACGTGGCGTACAAGGACTACCGGTGGATGATGGACTTCACCGAAGATCTTCTCCGTACCGTCACCACGGCCCTCCACGACACGCCCATAGTGGAGTTCGAAGGGCACGAGATTGACCTGGGGGGAGACTGGGCACGGGTTTCGTTCTTCGAGGCTATTGAAGAAGCGACCGGCGCCGATCTGTATCAGGCCGACGCCGAACGCGTGTACGACGTTGCCGCCAATGACCTTGAGCTCGACGAGGTCGCCCCCGACATGGACCTCGGGGGGCTCCTCGATGAGATTTTCAGCGAGACGGTAGAGCCGGAGCTTATCCAGCCGACGTTTGTGACGGACTACCCGGTGGCGCTGAGTCCCCTCGCCAAGAAGCACCGGGAGAAGGAGGGGCTCGTGGAGCGGTTTGAGCTGGTGGTGGCGGGCCGTGAGGTGGCCAACGCCTTCAGTGAGCTCAACGACCCGCAGGATCAGCGACAGCGCTTCGAGGCGCAGGCGCGACAGCGGGCCGCAGAGGTCGACGAGGACGTCGATCCGGACGACCTGATCGACGAGGACTATTTGCGAGCCCTGGAATATGGCATGCCTCCGGCGGCGGGACTGGGCATTGGCATCGACCGGCTCACCATGATCCTCACTGGGCAGGAATCGATCCGCGACGTCATTCTTTTTCCCCTGCTCCGGCCCGAGCAATAATCGAGCGCGCGGATCACACTGCGAGGACTCCTATCCTGCGGGCCCTGGGTGCGCAAGCGTCTGCCATCGAGGGAGGCCTCTTTTCTTCGAGCCCCCAGCGTTTGTCAGGTCTGCCGGGAAGGGGGCACAGCCCAGGCCACTTGCGCTCTGGAGCCGGCCGCCCACAGAAACCATGTCGGGGCCTCAATGGGCTCGTGTGCCGCAGCCCCTATAACAAAAACGGGCGGACCCCCAAAAGGAGGTCCGCCCGAAAGAGCTGTCCGGAATGAGGGTCGGACGTCTACATGCCGTCGTCTTCACGCTGCGGCAGCGAGTCGGCACGGCGGTACTGGCGCGTGCCCCCCTTCTTCGAGGTTACGCCTTCGACCTGGCCCTGTCCGCCCGTCATGATGCGGGACCCGGGCACACCGTTGTCCTGGTAGAAGCTGGACACAGCCTCGGCACGGTCTTCCGAAAGCGACTGCACGTTGCGCTCTCCCGGCGCGGCGAACCCTTCCACCTGAACGCTCAGGTTCGGGCAGTCGGAGAGAATGTCGGCGTTTTCTTGGAGGCTTTGCTCGCCCTCCTCCGTGAGCGTGCTGGAGTTGCGGTCAAAGAAGGCCGAGTTCATCTCGCTGACCGTCGTGCAGACCTCGGGAAGCACCCGATTTACACGGACGGTGACTGTGCGAGAGTCCTCGCCCACGTCGTTTGAGGTCTCCAGGCGCGCAGTGTACTGGCCCGGCTCCTCGTAGGTGTGAGAGGGAGACTGGCTCATTGATGAGGATCCATCCCCAAAGCTCCAGCTCCGAGAGATGGGCGTGTCCCCCTGTACGTTGCTGCTGAATCGGACCCTTTCGCCCTCGTCGACGGGGTTCGGCGTGGCGTTAATCGACGTGATGGAGGCGGGCTGGGGCGGTGGGACGACCCGTACGGAGATGGTGTCCGCGTCGGAGCCGCCCTCATTGCTTGCCTGAAACCGGATGGCGTACTGTCCGGTCGAGCTGTAGCTGTGATTCGTTAGGAGTCCGGATCCGGTGGAGCCGTCGCCGAATTCCCAGGTGTAGGTCAGAGGGTCGTCCGCCTCCTCCTCATTGATAGTGGCTTCGAACGTGCCAGTCTCGTCGGTCTCAAGGGTGTCGGGGCCACTTACCGACTGGACGACAGGGGCTGTCGATCCACAGCCGGCAAGGAAAAGCCCTCCGGCGATCAAGAGGACGGGGACCCAGAGTGATGAGAGAGGGTGCGCGTTCGAAGAAGGATTGGGGATCGTCATAGGGTTGAAGGTGTTTTGAGGGAAGCAAAGGCCGAGGAAAGGGAGATGGCGACTCTCCAGGGCTGTGGTTCCTGGAAAGGGCAAATTTTTCCGTACAATGAGAAAACTATAGAACGTGGTTCAGACACGCAATTTCTTCCTCAAGAATACGAGAATAAATGTCAGGGCGAAACGCAGCGTCCGATTGCTCTGCGCGGGGCCATAGACATCCTGCCAAGTGGCTCGTCGTCGTTGCGAGCTGCATCCGTCTGGGGAAGGGAAAAGTGTGGGGGGCCACGATGCGTATGCTGCGCTACATCGTACCGGGACAGAAGGCAGTAGCCCTACCCCAGAGTGTTCACGTGCTTTTCGAGCGTGCTTTTCCTGTTGGCGGCCTTGTTCTTGTGAATGATTCCCTTGGCGGCCAGGCGGTCTAGGTCGCCCTTCACATCGTTGAGCAGTTCCTCAGCTTCCTGCTTTTCGTCGAGGGAGCGAAGCTTCTTGATCTTGGTGCGGACGCGGCTCTTCTGCGACTTGTTGCGCTCCTGGCGCTTTTCGTTCTGTCGCATCCGCTTCTTGGCAGATTCGTGTCGGGGCATGGTCTGAAAAATGTACCGGTGAAGGGAGAGTGGGGATGGAAAGCAGTTAGGGGGCGGAGCCTTCGCCGGACCCGGTCGCCCGGTCCGGTTCAAGGGGGCCTCCGCCCCGAAAAATGGTGCGGGTTGTCCTGAGGGCGAGGCTCCACCCGTCTGGGAAGCGACGTAGAAACCGAAAATCCGCCGGTCCGTTCCTGCCTCCACTACATGCCTGTCACCCACTTTCGCGAGAAAAACCGTTTCCTGGCGGGGCATTTGCGAGATTCTCATTCCTCACGCAGCAGAGTCGGTGTCATGTGGTCGTTTTTTGCGGACCTCGTCCGAAACGTGGGCACCGAGCACACCATCGTTGTGATGGATGCAGAAGGGGTAGGCAAGACCCGGCGGTATCAGGTTCGCCCGTCGCGCATGATCACGATGTGGGGCGGCAGTCTGCTGGGGATCGGTCTGCTGGTGGTCCTTCTGGTCGCCTTCACGCCGCTGCGCACGCACATTCCGGGCTACGGAACGGAGGCGATGGAAGAGAGTGCGCGGCTCAATACCCTCCGCGTGCGGGCGCTCCAAGACTCACTCTCCGTGCAGCGGCAGTACGTCCGGCGGCTGCGCCGGCTCATCACCGGGCGGGTCGATTCGTTGCCTCCGTCCGAAGAACGAAGGGCGAGGCCCGAGACGGAGGCCCAGGCCGGGGCGTCCCCAAACATCCGCGGGCAGCCGGCCCTTGCGCCGACGTCCGAGCCGGCCTCCGGCGCTGCGGAGGCCCTTTCCGGGCTTTCGTTTCCCCTGTCGCCCCCGGTTGCGGATGGGTTTCCCACCCGTGATGTCGACGCAGAGGCGGGGCACTATGGCGTTGACGTGGCCGTGCCCGAGGGCGAGTACATCCGGGCGGTGGGGGATGGGTACGTTGTGTGGGCCGACTGGACGCAGGACGGAGGGCACACGATTGCGGTTCAGCACGCCGGTGGATACCTTTCAGTCTACAAGCACAGCAAGCGCTTGCTCAAAAAACTGGGCGACCGGGTCACGGCTCAGGAGCCCCTCGCAGTGAGTGGGGACACAGGCGCAGTAACAACCGGCCCGCACCTGCACTTTGAGTTGTGGCAACATGGCCTCGCCCAAGGGCCGAACGCCTACATCGCAGGCTGGTAGGCGATACTGAGACGACGGCCGCACCCTTCTTGGATCTCCATTCGTTGGTAAATGGGTCTCTTCGGAAACTCGCAAACGGACGACGCTTCCTCCTCCATGGCTAACTCTACAGGTACCGTTCAGGATCAAGTCAATCTCGTTGGTGAAGGCACCACCTTTGAAGGCACCGTGCGGGCAGAGAGCGATGTGCGTGCCAGCGGACGCATCGTGGGAACCCTTGAGGTTGAGGGCAAAACGATGATTGCCGAGGAGGGAGAGGTGGAGGGGGAAATCATCGCGACCAACGTTGAGATTGCCGGGCAGGTACAGGGAGACATCCGGGTTGAAGAGCGACTCGTGCTTAAGAGCACGGCTCGGGTGGACGGGACGATCGAAACGGATCGCCTGGTGGTGGAAGAGGGAGCGCAGTTCACGGGCGAGTGCGAGATGGGCACGACCCTTTCCGAAAGCAAGGTGTCCTCTGGTGGGGAGGGCCGGGAGCGCGATTCCGTTCGCTCCGAACGATCTGGGGCTGCGGATATGGGGTCGTCCGAGGAGGCGACTGAGGCGTAGGCACGGGCCTGGTCAGGGCCGTGCCGTACAGGCCATCGGTACACGTTGACAATGAATCATGCAGGAGACCGGGCTCACGCTGAATCGGGCGAGTCGTCGACCCCCCGCTCTGACGCTTCACAGTCCGACCAGAAAGATCCTCCGGAGGGGCCAGGGCCGTGGAGAAGCGCCCTTCGCGACATTGCCCCGTATCTCGACCTGGGCTGGCGCCTCATGGGGGTGGCCGCCTTTCCGCCCCTCATTGGGGCGTACGTTGACTGGCAACTCCAGACCGCCCCCTGGGGGTTGTTCGTCGGGGCGGCGATTGGGCTCGTGGGGTCTGGGCTTCAACTCCGACGGCTTCAGCAAGAATTTCACTCCTGACGTCGCAGCGGGGCGCCGTAACGAGCGCGTCAACTCCTGAGGCGCTCCTCCGAGATTCTTTCATGTACGATTCACTGCATCTCATAAGACCTGCACCGCCCCGATACGTAGCTTCAGGGCCTGTGTGCATAGATGAGCACACGAAAAGCCTCGTTTGCGATGAGACGCACGCCGTCCCCGCTCAGTAATCGATAAAACTGCGATGACGACCGGGGTGTGGCTGGGCCTTGGAGGGAGTGTGGCAACCATGGGACTCCACGCCGCAGCGCGCATGCTGACGCACTACGTGGCTCTGCAGGCCTCGAGCCGAAAGGCATTCGTGGTCGTCGAGCTGGGCGGGCTTGGAGGACGAATGGGCCTCGTCTTTGTGGTGATGATCCTGGTTCTTTTGTATGCCCCGGTGCACGTGCCGACGTACGTGGGGACACTCGTTTGCCTGCTGATCGCAAGCCTGGTGTTTGAGGTCTGGATGATCGTCCGACGGATGGAACGAGATGGCCTTGCGGCCTGAGGAAGGGGCCGCCTGCCAGGGCATATGTGATCGCTATCGTACAGACAAAGACCTTATGATTGGTCGGGTTCGATCTATTCGACTTGTTGTCCTCCTCGTGCTGGGGATGGGGCTGGCCGTGCCGGCCGCGCCCGCCACGGCGGCCGACGAAGAGGTGACGCTCGAGAGCATCGTCAACAACACCATCCTCGGGCACGCAGAGGACGGCTACTACCTCAACTTTAAGCCGTTTGCGCAGGTTGAACTCCCACGCATCATGCTCGTCCGCACCGCGGACGGAGCCCTGACCCTGGAGGCATATGGGAGTACGAAGGGGCTTCTCCAGAACGGACCGTATGGCCTGGCCGCTCACGGCGATGGGGGGGAGGGGCACGCCGATCCCATGACGGCGTCGGCGGAACTCACGGAGGCCATTGGGGCGAAAGAGCATCTGCACGGGTCCGTCGTTCGGACGAGCGGGGCGGTGGTCGCGGATCTCTCGATCTCCCGACACCTTATCTTTGGGCTGTTGGCGATGCTCATCGTGCTGGGAATCTTCATTGCCCTGGCACAGCGCTACGAGAAAGACCGCGACCGCCTGGAGGCCCCGCAGGGCATCTTTCAGAACATGATGGAGGTCCTGGTCGTCTTCGTCCGCGATGAGATCGCGAAGCCCAACATTCCGGACGGAAAGTGGCGCACCTTTTTGCCGTACCTGCTGACGGCCTTCTTCTTTATCCTCGTCGCCAATATCCTGGGCCTCGTGCCGTTTGCGGGGGCGGCCACCTCCAACATCGCAGTCACGGGGGTGATGGCCATCATGACGTTTTCCATCGTACTGCTCTACGCCTCGACCGACTACTACAAGGAACTCCTGACGGGCCCCCCGGACGCCCCCGTCCTCATCCGCATCATTCTGGTGCCCATCGAAATCATCGGTCTCGTGATGCGGCACCTCGCCCTCGCGATTCGTTTGTTCGCGAACATGATGGGCGGGTCGCTGATCATCTTCAGCCTCATTGGGCTGGTCTTCATGATGAATGTGATCATGGGAGAGGCGGCGGCCTGGTCGACCACCGTCATTAGCATAGGATTCACCGTCTTCATCTTGTTGCTCAAGCTGCTCGTTGCCTTCATTCAGGCATACGTGTTTACAATTCTCTCGGCCCTCTTTATCGGCATGGCCGTGGAGGAGCACCATTCCGACGGCGAAGAGGAGACCGAGCCCGGCCTCGACGGCCGGTCCGAAGAGCGCCTCGATGCCATCGAAGACCAGGTGGAGCAACGCACACAGCCGACGACGGCCTAACTCCGGCCGGGTGCTGGAGGACGTCCTGAGACTGTGTCACAGCACGACCCCTGCACGACTACTCGCACACTGTACTCATTACATTCGGACGAGAACACTATGGACCCCGCTGCTCTTGCATACCTCGCCGCCGGTCTCGGAGCCGGCATTTCTGCTGTCGGCGCCGCGATCGGAATTGGCCGGCTGGCCAGCTCCTCAATGGACGGAGCGGCTCGCCAGCCCGAAGCCGCCGGAGACATCCGCGGCCTGATGATCGTCTCCGCCGGTCTGATTGAGGGTGTGGCCCTGTTTGCCCTCATTATCTGCCTGCTACTGGTCCTCTTCGTCTAGGGGAACGTGTAGCATTTGCATCGAAGGAGCCTGCGCGCGGCGACCGACAGCCCCAAGGCCGTCCCCGTGCCCAATGCGCTTCATCCGGGCCGGAAGTGCCGGGGGGCGTGCCGCCGTCTTCCATCATGAGGCGACCTGAACGCCGGTCGCCTCCATGCCGGTGGGGCCAGAGCCGTCCGGGCGACGGAAAATGGTTCTGGAACCTCGACACGCTGTGCGTGCGCCCGCTCTCCAACATTGTCGTTCGGTTTGTCTTTTGCCCATGACTGCCTTGTTCGCCCAGAGCCTCGTCACCCCATCCGTGGGGCTCATTTTCTGGAAAACGGTTGCCTTCCTCATCTTTCTCTACATCCTGTACCGGTTTGGGTGGGGGCCGATTACTGAGTCGCTGGAGACACGGGAAGAAGAGATTGAGCATTCGATCCAGCGGGCTGAAGAGGCGCTCGAAGAGGCCAAGGAGATTCAGGCCGAGAACAAGCAGGCCCGCCGCGAGGCGGAGCAGAGGGCCCAAGAGATTCTCCGGGAGGCCCGCGATTCGGCCGAAGAGCTCCGCGAAGAGGAGAAGGCCAAGACCCGGCAAGAGATTCAGGAGATGAAGGAACAGGCCCAGGCTGAGATCAAGCGCGAGAAGCAGGCGGCGCTCCAAGAGCTCCGGGACGAGGTGGCCGACCTGGCCATTGAGGCGGCTCAAAAAATTATCGAGGAAGACCTCGATGCCGATCAGCACCGCCAGCTCGTGACCGACGCCCTCGACGACTTCCCGACGAACTGATGCCTGGGCCGGAGGCCGGTCCCGAATCCGCGTCTGACTCTCCATTCCCAATAGCCGTATGAGCCAGCGAACGGTCACCCGGCGGTACGCCGCCGCGCTGTACGAAGAAGCCGATGCCACCGGAGTGCTTCAGGCTGTCGACGAAGACGTCCTGATGCTTCGGGAAAGCCTGGACGCGAACCGGCCGCTGGCACGGGTCTTCGAAAGTCCCGTGATCCCGGAGGACAAGAAGGACACCATCGTCCGTGAGCTCCTGGAGACCCGGGCGGAGCCCCTCACGGTGCGGTTCCTTCGGCTTTTGATTCGGAAAGACCGTGAGACCCTGACGAAAGAGATCCTCGACCAGTACCAATCCCTCCGCGATGAGCAGCGCGGCATCGTGGACGCGGAGGTGACGGTGGCTCGGCCGCTGGCCGACGAGGACCGAGCGGCGCTGGTGAAGGCCCTCGAGGAGAAAACGGGCAACGACATTCGCCTGCACCTGCGCGAAGATCCGGACCTCATCGGAGGAATCGTGATTCGAATTGGGGATCGGGTGTTCGACGCCAGTGTGCGCAGCCAGCTCAGCTCCCTCCACGATCGGCTCCGCGACGCGACACTCTCGGACGACGCCCTTGACGCGGGGGCGTAGCCGGGCCCGGCCACGTCCCATCCCATTTGTTCTTCACGATTTGACTGCTCGACCTTCTCATGTCCAACGGTAGCATTCGACCCGACGAGGTCACCGACATTCTCCGCCGCGAACTTGGCGACTTTGAAACCGAGGCGGAAGAGTATGAGGCCGGGACCGTGCTGCAGGCTGGCGACGGCATCGCGACCCTCTACGGCCTCAGCAACGCCCAGGCCAGCGAGCTCGTGGAGTTTCCCGAGCAGGACGTGGAGGGCATGGTCCTCAACCTCGAGGAAGACAACGTCGGCGTCATCCTCTTCGGCGATGTTGACTCGGTGAGTGAGGGGGACGAGGCGCGGCGCACCGGCCGCATTGCGTCGGTCGGGGTAAACGAGAACATGCTGGGCCGCGTCATCGACCCGCTGGGCCGCCCCCTCGATGGCAAGGGGCCGATCGAAGGGGAGAAGACGGTGCTCCCGCTGGAACGAAAGGCGCCCGGGGTCATCTACCGAGAGCCGGTCGAGGAGCCGCTGCAGACCGGCATCAAGGCCATCGACTCGATGATTCCGGTCGGGCGTGGCCAGCGCGAGCTGGTCATTGGCGACCGACAGACCGGAAAGACAGCGGTCCTCACCGACACGATCATCAATCAAAAGAAGACCCACCAAGAAGGAACGGACAGCGGCGACCCGGTCTACTGCGTCTACGTCGCCGTGGGCCAGAAGGACTCGACGGTGGCGCAGGTGCAGCGCGATCTGGAGCGCAACGGGGCGCTGGAGCACACGGTGATCGTCAACGCGTCCGCGTCCATGCCGACGCCCCTGCAGTACGTCGCTCCGTTTGCCGGGGCCTGCATCGGCGAGTACTTCCGCGACACGGGCCGGGACTCGCTGGTGTGCTTCGACGACCTGTCGAAGCAGGCCGTGGCCTACCGCGAGATCTCGCTTCTGTTGCGCCGCCCGCCCGGTCGCGAAGCGTACCCGGGCGACATCTTCTACCTTCACAGTCGCCTCCTTGAGCGGGCCGCGAAGATCATCAGCGACGAGGAAGTGGCCGCCCAGATGAACGGCCTCCCTGATACGATGCAGGATCAGATCCAGGGCGGGGGATCGCTTACGGCCCTGCCGGTAATTGAGACGCAGGCCGGTGATGTGTCCGCCTACATCCCGACGAACGTCATCTCGATTACCGATGGCCAGATTTACCTGGAAACCGATCTTTTCAACGCCGGCATACGGCCGGCCATCGACGTGGGGGGCTCCGTCTCCCGCGTGGGCGGCTCGGCGCAGGTGGATGCGATGAAGGACGTGGCCGGCACGCTTCGGATCGACCTCTCGCAGTACCGCGAGCTGGAGGCCTTCGCCAAGTTTGGGTCTGACCTCGACCCCTCCACGCAGCAGCAGCTTAACCGCGGAGAACGTCTCGTCGAGATTCTGAATCAGGACGAGTTCTCGCCGGTGCCGGTCGAGGAGCAGGTCGCCATCATCTACGCGGCCATCAATGGCCACCTCGACGACGTACCGGTCGACGACATTGGGGACTTCGAGGAAGAATACCTGGAGCGCCTCCGCCTCCGCCACGAGGACGTGCTCGCTGAGATCCGTGAAACGGAGGAGTTGACCGATGCCGTGGAAGAGACCTTTGAGGCTGTTGCCGCGGACCTGGCGGACGTCTATGCCGAGACGGACGAGGAAGAGGAGGAAGATGTGCTTGCGGGCGACGAGGAGACGGCGATGTCGTAACGCGGGCCCCGGGCGCCCGGCGCGGCAACCCGGCCGGGCCTCGTCGGCGGAGGCCCTTTAACGATGGCCTGTGCTACAACGCAACGCATATGCGTCCCTCAAATTCAGCGCCTCCCAAGAAAAACAAACCCCTCGTCGCTGTGCGCTCGACTCAGAGCCCCATTGGCAATAGCCGAGGCCCTCTCCGTTGGTTGGATCGGCTCCACCCGAGCGAAGCGCTGTGACCGAAGGGAATCCCTGCTCTCGGAATGCGAGGGCCAAAGGGCACGCTCCTGCGGTGCCGACGAGGTAAATCCCGCCTGAAGCGACGACGGGCGTCGTTTTTTGGGCCTGCGGCAAGGAATACACATCCCGTACCATATGGCACCACGCACCCCAAGGAAGGAGGGCATGCCCCTCCGCTGATTGCTGGCCGTACCTACTCCCACTTCTGCACGACGCCCCTGCCTGATCCATGGCGAACCTTCGCGACATTCGGAACCGGATCGATTCGATCGAGAACACCAAGCAGGTGACGCGGGCCATGAAAATGGTGGCCGCGGCGAAGCTGCGGCGGGCCCAGGAACGAATTTTCGAGGCGCGTCCCTACGCGTACCGGATCGGGGAGCTGATGAACCACCTGAAGCAAGAGCTCGACCCCACGGCCCATCCGTTCTTTCAGTCGACCGAGGGGGCGTCGGGGACGTTGGTCATCGTCGTGACGGCTGACCGTGGACTCTGTGGCTCGTTCAACAGCGACGCCATCAAGACCGCGGAGCACCTGATCGAGACCTCCTACGCGGAGGCGCGGGTGAACGACGACCTGTTTTTGCTGTGCGTAGGAAAGAAGGGGCACAAGCACTTCCAAAAGCGGGACCACCGCCTGGTCGGCGACTACAAGGGAATCTTCGACGGGCTCAACTTTGATGTGGCCCAGCAGATCGTCGAGGATGCCGTAGAGGGCTTTGAGCGCGGCCTCTGGGGAGAGGTCAAGCTCGTCTACAACGAGTTCAAGAACACCATTGTCCAGAATCAGATCGTGGAGCCTCTGCTGCCCATCCCAGAGGAGCGATTCGAGACCCCGGTGATGAAAGAAGAGACCGACGGGTTTGACCTGCCGGAGAACGGTCAGGCCATTGACTATATTTTTGAGCCGGGGGCCCGTGATCTTCTTGATGAACTCGTCCCGCGCTACCTGTACTACCAGGTGTGGCGGGCGCTGCTCGAATCGAACGCGGCCGAGCAGGGGGCGCGAATGGTGGCGATGGACAACGCGACGTCCAACGCCGAGGACCTCATCGAAGACCTTACGCTCGAATACAACCGGGCTCGGCAGAGCGCCATTACCCGTGAGTTGCTGGACATTACCAGTGGAGCAGAGGCCCTCGAAGAATCCGGGTGAGGGAGCGGGCCCACCCCCTCGTGTCCAGTCGGAGGGGACCCGTGCAACATTGTCCGCGGCGCGACATATCACAGGACTAGAAGACGGAGAGGTGGCCGAGCGGTCGAAGGCGCTCCCCTGCTAAGGGAGTAAACGGTGATAAGCCGTTTCGGGGGTTCGAATCCCCCCCTCTCCGCTGCCTGCGCCGGTCCCGAATCCTTCGGGACGGGCCTTTTCTTTTTAGGGCCTTTCTCGCTCTGTGTGGGCTTGCTCTTCACGACGCCGCTCTCCGATGGCTGAGTCCATGTCCAGTCCTCCCACCGTCGCCATCGCCGGGGCCACCGGCTTCGTGGGGACGGCGCTCCGAGAGGCGCTTCGGGACGAGTATGCGTTGGTTGGGCTCACGCGATCTCCGGTGCGGGCTCGTGTGAACGCGACCGGGAGGTCCAGTGAGGAATGGCGGCACGCCGACCTCTTCGACCCCTATGCGGTGCGAGAGGGATTGGAGGGGGCCGACTATGCCATCTACCTCGTGCACTCCATGCTTCCGTCTGCCCGGCTCACGCAGGGACAGGCGGCCGACCTCGACCTTCTACAGGCCGACAACTTTGCACGAGCGGCCGAAGCGGAAGGCGTCGAGCAGATTCTCTACCTTGGGGCGCTAGTTCCAGAAAACAAAGGGCCTCTGCCGCGCCCGCTCCGCCGTCGGCTGGAGATGGAGCAGGTCCTTGGCTCCACGTCCGTGCCCCTGACGACGCTCCGGGCTGGGCTGATCGTGGGCGCGGGCGGCACCTGGCTGAGCATGTTGCTCAACCTGGTCCGGCGGCTCCCCATTATGATCCTGCCGTCCTGGACCCGGGCCGAGACCCAGCCCATCGCGCTCCGCGATGTGGTGCGGGGACTGGAGAAGAGCCTGGGCAATCCGGACACCTACGAGGCGACGTACGACGTGGGGGGGCCGGACGTGATGAGCTACCGTGAGATGCTGCTCCGCACCGCCGATGTGCTGGGGCTCCAACGTCGGACCACGACGGTGCCGATGGAATCGCCCCGTCTCTCGAAGCTCTGGGTCTGGCTCTTTGGCAGTGTGCCCTGGGCCCTCGTGACGCCCATGATCGACAGCCTGCGGTTTCAGGCGCGCGTGCAGCCGAATGAGATGCACCAGTGGCTCCAGAACGATGCCCTCTCGTTTGAGGGTGCCTTGGCGGCCTCGGTGGATGAGGGCGGCCATCCGTTGCCCAACCCGCGGGACGACCTGCGGGAGCAAGAAGACGCCGTGATCCGGGACCAGAGCGTGGTCCGCTCGGTGCAGCGCATGCCGTGCCCGCCCGAGTTCACGGCGCGGGACGTGGCCAACGAGTACCTGCGGTGGCTGCCGCGCCTGGGGTGGCCTGCGCTACAAGTGCACGTGGAGCACGGGCGGGTTGCGCACTTTGAGTTGCGCCCGGTGGGCACCCTCCTCAAGCTCCGGTTTGCGGCCGACCGCAGTCCGAAGGGACGGCAGCTCTTCTTTGTGACGGGCGGGTTGCTGGTAAAAGGCGAAGGCAAGCGGTCCGGACGGCTCGAATTTCGGCAGGTGCTGGGCGGGAAGGCCGTGCTGGCCGCCATACACGACTTTTCGCCCCGGCTGCCGTGGTACGTGTACAACAGCACACAGGCACTCGCCCACCTCGTGGTGATGTGGGGCTTTCGGCAGCACCTGGAGCGCCTCACGGCCCAGCAGTCCGAAACGGCCTCCGTCTCGTCTGCCCTCCACGGGCCCTCCTCGTAGGTCGCGTCCGCTCTGCTCTGTTTCACGAACCCTGTCCTGCCCGATCTGGTCGGGCTGCATTCCCCCGCAATGTCTACCTTTGCCGACGCGCCGTTTACTGAAGATCAGGAGGAGGCGTACGACCACGTGTACGACCGCCTCGCCCAGGGAGACCGATTTACGGGGCTCCGCGGGTATGCGGGGACCGGAAAAACGTATCTCGTGAGCCGACTCGTGGAGCAGCTGCTGGATGAGGACTGCGCGGTCACCGTCTGTGCCCCGACCCACAAGGCCGTGCAGGTGTTGAGCGACGAGCTGGGGGACGCCCCCGTGCAGATGCAGACGCTTCACTCGTTCCTGGGGCTCCGGCTCCGGCCGACGGAGGACGGGGAGTACGAACTGGTGGCGGAGGAGGAGCGCGACTTTGCCGAAGGGGTCGTGATCGTGGACGAGGCCTCCATGATCGGCCGCGAGGAGTGGTCGCACATCCAGGACGCCCCCTTCTGGGTGCAGTGGCTCTTTGTGGGCGACCCGGCCCAACTCCCCCCCGTAAACGAGGAGCCGTCGCCCGCGCTCGACGTGCCGGGGCCCACGCTGGAGACGATTCACCGCCAGGCGGCCGACAATCCCATTCTCGAACTCGCAACCAACATCCGTACCGGGGCCGACGGCCGCTTCGGGAGCACGTTCGAGGACGGACAGGGCGTCGCCGTGACGCGCAACCGCGACGAGTTTTTGGACAGCATTCTCCGGGCCTTCGACACCGAGGCGTTCGCGGAGGACGCGACCCACGCCCGCGTGCTGGCCTACCGCAACAAGACAGTGCGCCGCTACAACCGCGAGATCCGCGCCGAGCGGTACGGGGCCGATGCGGACCGCTTCGTAGAGGGAGAGTGGCTGGTGGGCACGGAGACCTGGTACCACGACGGCGTGCAGCGACTCACCAACAGCGAGGAGGTGCGCGTCAAAAAGGCGAGCGTAGAGACGTTCGAGGCCGACGATCAGAGCGAGTGGACCATCTGGGAGTTGAAGGTGCGCACGCCGGGCCGGGGCCTCACGCGCACGGTCCATGTGCTCCACGAAGACGAGGCCGAGCGGTACGAGAACGCGCTGGAGCGCCGCCGTGAGAAGGCCCAGGACGACCCATCGATGTGGGACCGGTTTTTCGAGCTTCGAGAGCGCTTTGCGCGCGTCGACTACGCGTACGCCACCACGGTGCACCGGGCGCAGGGGTCCACCTACGATACGGTGTTCGTGGATCACCGGGACCTGCGCGTGTGCCGCGGGGAGGAGCGAGAGGCGCTCCTCTACGTGGCCGTCACGCGCCCCGCCCGCCGCCTTGCCCTGCTGGTCTGAGCCTCCGGAGGGACGCCGCTGGTCCGTCCTTCCCGGGGCGCTCGCCGGGACGCACCGGCACGCAGTGGGGCCTCCTACTCCTGGAGCTGCTCCGCGGTGGCCTCGACCTCCCTCCACACGCGGAGCGCGTTCTCGCCGAGAATCTGCTGAAGCTCCGCGTCGGTGTAGCCGCGACGAAGGAGCGCGGCGACCAGGGCGGGGTAGCCCGATGCGTCCTGCAGGCCCTCCGGCAGGGCAAAGACGCCGTCGAAGTCGGAGCCGAGGCCCACGTGTTCGGGCCCTACGAGGTCGACGGCGTGGTCGATGTGGTCGGCCACGTCCTGCACCGTCCCGATCGGGTGGGCCCGGCGGGTCTTCTGCTCGTAGACGACCGCCTCGCGGGAGTCCTCCGCCCAGCCCATTGAGTCGACGTGGGCGTTCATCTCGGCACGAATCGGGTCGTCCTGCTCTCGGTATTCGTTGCGCAGGAAGGAAGACCCGAACGTGATCATGACGACGCCGCCCGTGTCGGCCACCTCTTGAATGAGCTCGTCGCTGATGTTGCGCTCCCAGCCGGGCGTGAAGTGCCGGCAGGAGGAATGGGAGGCGATGACGGGCGCCTCCGACGCCTCGATCGCGTCCAGGGCCGTCGGGTCGGTGACGTGAGAGACGTCCACCATGAGGCCGAGGCGGTTCATCTCGGCCACGACGTCTTCTCCGAAGGGACTGAGCCCGTTCCACCGCGGCTCGGCGTCGTCGTAGGAGGAGTCGCCGAGCCGGTTGTGTGTGCCGTGCGTGAGGGTGATGTAGCGAATGCCGCGGTCGTAGAAGTGCTTCACGTTGTCGAGTTCGCCCCCGAGGCCGGCGCCGTTTTCCATGCCCATCGGCAGGGCGACGGCCTCCGTCTCGGCAGCGCGCCGCACCGCGGCCGGGGAGGTCGCGAGCACAAACTCGTCCGGGTGCTCTGTGGTGATCTCCTCCACAAGGTCGATGAGCGCGTCGGCCCGGTTCGACGCCGCGGCGGGGTTGCTCTGAAGGTGCGTGGGGATGTAGATCGACATGAAGGGGGCGTCGAGGCCGCCGGCCCGGGCCCGTGGGTAGTCGAAGTCGCCCCCCACCGTCGGCCCGGCTGGGTTTTCGTAAAAGTCATTGAGGCGGTAGGGAAGGTCGACGTGGCCGTCCACGAGAAGCGATGCCTCGACGAGACTGTCGGCCCGGGCCTCAACCGAAGAGGTGGGTTGGGCCTCGGCGGATGAGGACCCAGCGAGAAGGAGCACGAGAGAGACGAGAATGAGTGAGACGTCGGTTGGGGGCGGCATGGTGGAAGCAGGAGACGATCGAAGAGGGAAACGTCCTGAAGAGACGGCCGCAGCCGTACAGGCCCCCCCGGCCTTCAGCCCTGCGGCGCCGGGGTTGGGAGGCGCTCCCGCAGGGAGGTCAGGTAGGAGGGCGTGGTGAGGAGCCGCGGGCCGTACCACGAGAACGGCTGTCCGTCCACGGTCTCGACGGGCGTATCGGGCAGTGCATCGCGAAGGTCGGCCGTAAACGCATCCTTCTCGTCGAATGGAAACGGCTCACTGGAGCAGAGGACAACATCCGGGTTCTGCTCGGCCAGGTCGCCGACCGTGACCTCCGGATACCGGCTCTGGTCACCGTAGATGTTTTCGAGCCCGCCCCACTGCATTGCGTCGTGGATGAACGTATCGCCGCCGACGGTCATGTAGGGCTCACGCCAAATGAGGTAGGCGGCGCGGAGCGGGGCGAAGTCGGGCAAGGACTCGAAACGAGAAATGATTTTCCCCACGAGCGTGGAGGTCCGGTCGGAGGTGCCGGTAAGGCGGCCGACTGTCCGGATCATGTCGAGGGCCTCCTCGACGGTCTTGACTTCCGTGACGAACACGGGAGCGATCTCGTCGAGGGCCGCAACGTCTTCAGCCGTGTTCTCCTCGTGGTTGGCGAGGACGAGGTCCGGGGCCAGATCGCGAACAGTGTCGATGTCCACCTGCTTCGTGCCCCCGACGATGGTCTTTTCCGAGCGCCAGTGCTCGGGCCGTTCACAGAACCGAGTAATCCCGACGACCGCGTCGTACAGGCCCAGATGCGCCAAGAGTTCGGTCTGGCTGGGCACCAGAGACACGATGCGGCTGGGGGACGCATCCATAGAAATGGCCTGGCCGCGGGCGTCGGGGACAGTAGGCATTGCGGGAAGAAGCTGTGAGAAAACGAGCTCTGTAGAAACGACGCTTCGTTTCGGGTTGGTTCCGCCCGGAAGGAATCGTTTCCGTTTGCGTGGCGTGTGGGAGGTCCATTCTTCGTTCCCCACGTGCTCCGCCCCATGCCCCTTCCCACCGAACCCATCGGCAGCATCCCCCGCCCCGAAGAGGTCATCGAAGCCCTGGCGGCCCACCGCCGCGGCGACCTTAGCCAGAATGCCCTCGACCGGGTGTATGATCGGGCCCTCCGGGCCACCGTCGGGGCGTTTGAGGACACCGGCGCGCCCGTCATCACGGACGGCGAGCAGATCAAGCCCAGCTTCCTTACCTATCCTGTTGCGGGAAGCGATATCATGGAGCCTGGAGGCGTCGAGATCCCCTTTGAGGCCGGTCACACCCGCACCCTGCCGCGGCTCACCGACGGGCCGTTTCGGTACGACACGTACGCCGTGGAGTATCTGAAGCGAGCGCAGGAGCACGCGAGCGTGCCGGTAAAGCAGAGCGTCATCTCCGCGTCGGCCCTCAGTTTCTTGTATCCGGAGGAGGGCATCGACGGGTATTCGCGGGACGCCTTTCTGGACGACCTTGTTGGCGAGGTGGAAACCGACATTCGCCGGTGCCTGGATGCCGGGGCGCACGCCGTCCAGATCGACTTTACGGAAGGACGCCTCGCGGTGAAGCTTGATCCGTCGAAGGACCTCCTCCGACAATTCGTCGATCTCAACAACCGGGTCCTCGATCGCTTTTCCGATGAGGAGCGACAGAAAATCGGGGTGCACACGTGCCCGGGGGGCGACCGCGACTCCACCCACAGTGCGGATGTGGACTACGCAGAGCTGCTGCCCTTGCTCTTCGAGATGAATGCCGGTCGCTTCTACATGCAATTTGCGAGCGAAGACGATCCAGGGCGCGTGCTTGACATCGTGAGTGAGCACAGCGGCGACGACCAGACCATCTTCCTCGGCGTCATCGACGTGAACGATCCGGAGATCGAGTCGCCGGAGGACGTGCGCGACACGGTTCTACAGGCGGCAGAGCACGTGCCGGTCGACCGGCTGGGGACCACCGACGACTGCGGCTTTTCCCCGTTCGGGGACGACCGGTCGACGGCCCGACGAACGGCCTTTCGCAAGATCGCGGCGCGGGTGGAGGGGACGAGGATGGCGAGCGAAGAACTCGGGGACGACGAATAGCTCACCCCGCCTCGGCCAGGGCCCCTGGGAGGCGTTCCGGAAGGCCCCCGAAGCTGCCGTTGCTCATGAGGAGTGCCACGTCACCGGGCTGGAGGGTGTCGACCAGCGTGGGAAGGACGGCGTCCACGTCGTCGAAGGTGTCGGCAGGTGTGCCGCGGTCGCGGATGGTTTGGACGACCGCATCGGGGTCGAGCATCGCGTCGGCGTCGTCGTTGTGGCGCACCGGTGGGGCCTTCAGAAAGACGCGATCGGCAGCGTCGAAGGCCGTCCCGTAGTCGTCTTCGAAGCGTGTGCGCCGGCTCGTGTTGGACCGGGGCTCGAAGATGGCGACGAGCCGCTGGTCCGGATGGGTCGTGCGGAGGGCCTGCACGGTGGCCTCGACGGCGGTGGGGTGATGGGCAAAGTCGTCGACCACAAGAATGTCGTTGGGGCGTCCGCGCACCTGCTGGCGCCGCTTCATGCCCCCGAACGACTCCAGCCCCGCCGCAATGGTGGAGGGCGACACCCCCTCGTGCCGGGCGAGCAGGGCGGCCCCCAGCGCATTTTGCACGTTGTGCCGGCCCGGAAGGGAAAGGTGGACATTCTCGTCGTGCCGGCCCAGTCGCAGCGTGAACGATAGGCCGCCATCGGTGGGCGCCAGGCCCTCGGCGTGGACGTCGTTGTGGGCGGCCAGCCCATAGGTGCGCACCGACGCGCTCGTGTGGTCGGCGAGGGCCCGTACGGCGGGGGCGTCGCCACAGAGGGCCAGGTGCCCGTTGCCCGGAAGGAGGCCGACGAAGGCCTCGAAGGCGCTGCGGTAGTCGTCCCGGTCCACGAAAATGTCCGCGTGGTCGAACTCCAGCGACGTGACGATGGCCGACTGGGGCCGGTAGTGCCAAAATTTGGGCCGCTTGTCGAAATATGCACTGTCATATTCGTCGCCCTCCACCACGAAGGGCGCGTCCGATCCCAGTGCGTAGCTCTCCCCGGTCTTCTCCATCACGCCCCCGATCAGAAACCCGGGATCGAGACCGGCGTGGCGGAGGAGGTGCACGAGGAGGCCCGTCGTCGTGGTCTTTCCGTGCGTGCCGGCCACGACGAACGGGCGCCGGGCGTCGGTGAGAAAGGTATGGGCCAGCGCCTCCGGAAACGATTGTTGCGGAAGTTGCTCTTCGCGGGCATGACTGGCCTCCGGATGCGTGGGGGGACAGGCATTGCCGACGACCGTCAGATCGGGGGGTGGGTCGAGGTGAGCCGGGTCGTAGCCCTCCTGCACCGGAATGTCACGCGCGGCGAGGTGGGTGCTCATGGGCGGATACACGCCGTCGTCACTTCCTCGAACCGTCAGGCCGGCGTCTTGGAAAAGACCGGCCAGGGCACCCATCCCCGTTCCACAGATCCCAATGAGATGGACCTCCTCGATCTCGCCGGGTGGGGGGACGTCGGGACGAGGAAATTGCCGGAGCGAGGCGTCCGGCAGAGCATCGAGGGGGCGCGGCATACAGGGTGGGGGCGCAGACAATCGGTCGGGCTACTCATCCGCCGGAGACTCCGGCGACGAACGACGGGACATCTTGGCGGCCGCCTGGGCCTTCTCTTCAGCGGTGGGGTCGCTCTCCAGGACCGTTTCACTGCGTGCCTCCGAGTCGGCACCGGTGGGGGCCTCGAGGGCCTCATCGGACACCATGCCCAGCTCGCGGGCCCGCTTGAACCACTGCTTTCGGGCGAGGGCCTGCATGTCCTCCACAGAGTCGGCCTCGTCGACGATCTCCAGTCCCAGAAGGGTTTCGACCACGTCTTCCATCGTGACGACGCCCGCGACCCCGCCGTACTCGTCGACCACGAGCGCGATGTGCTCCAGTCGGTCGAGCAGGCGCTCCAGCAGGTCCGGAAGGGGGAGGGTTTCGTGCACGACCAGGATGTCGCGGGCAATCTCCGACAGAGACACGTCAAACTCCTCCTGCGCGGCCCGCAGCAGCATTTCGTCCTTGAGCACATACCCGGTGATGTCGTCGGGATCGTCCTCGTAGACCGGGATGCGGGAGAACCGGAACTCGTCGTGCTCCTCCACGATGTCGCCGATCGTCTTGTGCTCCGGCAGCTGGAAGATGACCGTGCGGGGCGTCATCACATCCTTCACCCGCAGGGAGTTGAAGCGGAAGAGGTTCCGCAGGATGCGGGACTCTTTCTCCTCGAACACCCCTTCTTCCTCGCCCAACTCGGCCATCGCCGTAAACTCTTCGCGGCTAAAGGCGGCTTCGTCTTCGTCCGACGAGAGCAGGTACGTCAGCCCCTGTGACAGTTTCACGAGGGGCCACATCACGATGATCGTCGCCGTGAGGAGGCGAACGAGTGCCGGGGTGAGCGTTCTCCAGTAGACCGCCCCGAGGGTCTTCGGAATGATTTCCGAGAGAACGAGAATCAGAAGGGTGAGGACGCCCGCGACGATGCCGGTGTAGGCCTCCCCGAAGACGATGGCGGCCTGCGCCCCCACGCCCGCCGCCCCCACAGTGTGGGCGATCGTATTGAGGCTCAAGATGGCCGCCAGGGGGCGATCGACGTTCTCCTTGAACTGGTGGATGCGCTTGCCGACCGCGCTCCCCTCGCGCTCCAGCGCCGCCACGTACGAGGGCGTCACGCTCAGAAGGACGGCCTCCATGATAGAACAGAGGAAGGAGACCCCAATCGCCAGCGCAACGTAAAGGAGGAGTAAGCCCATTCGCAATCAACGGGGAGCTCTAAAACATACAACTGGACGGGATGGGGGTCGCCCGAGGGCCCGCAGAGTATTTCAAGACGCATGCCAGACCATCTTCCAAACGGAGTTCCAATAAATGCGGGCGGTCCGGTTCGGTTTCTTTAGGGACAGAAAGTGGATCGTCGCGGACGGGGAGGTTCGGCGAGAGCGCACACGTCCGACGGCCGTTCGGGGGGCAGCGGGGTTACGATGAGGAGTCTGCCGCTGGAGCGGAGAGCTCATCGGGCCGGCCGTTCCCGCCCGGCAGGTCTGGATCGGGGGAATCGGCTTGGTCCGGGGCCGAGGCCGTGCCGCCCTCGGTCGTGACGGCGTCCGTCACGATGCTGCCGGCCTCGGGGGCTGCGCCGAAGAGGGCCGCCACCCGTGCCGACACGGAGTCGAACGTCGAGTACATCACCGGGACGACCACGAGGGTGAGAAACGTTCCGAACGTGAGCCCGGCGATGATGGCCGTGCCCATCGGGCCCCAGAACTGTGTGTTTTCGCTGCCGAATTGAAAGTTGGGCGCAAAGTCGGTCAGCAGGCCCACGAAGTCGATGTTGATGCCGAATGTGAGGGGCACGAGGCCCAGGATGGTGGTAAAGGCCGTGAGAAGCACCGGGCGCAGGCGGGTAGCCCCGCCCTCTACGATGGCGGCCTGCTTGTCGGTGCCCTTCTGCCGCAGCTGCATGATGTAGTCCACCAGCACGATGTTGTTGTTCACGACGATGCCGGCCAGGCTAATGACGCCGATGAAGGTGAAGAGGCTGAACGGCGTGCGGGTGAGGATCAGGCCCAGCAGCACGCCGATGAGGCTGAGGCCCACGGCGGCCATGATGATAAAGGGGGCGCTCACCGAGTTGAACTCGGTAATCATGACGAGGAGGATGAGGGCCACGCCGATGGCGAGGGCCGTAAAGAGAAAGCCGAAGCTCTCCTGCTGGTCCTCGTTTTGTCCGGTGTACGTGAGCTCGTACCGTGGGGAAAGGCCCTGCTCGTAGTCGCTCAGCTCCCGCTGCACCTGTTGGAGCACCGCGTTGTCGTTGTAGCCGGGGGCGGCACCGCCCTGAACGGTCACCACGCGCTGCTCGTCGAGCCGCGTGATGGACCCGAAGCCGCTGGTCTCCCGCAGGTTCGCCACCGACACGATCGGAATCTGGTCGCCGGACGGGGTGGCGAGGGTCAAGTTGCGGAGGCTCTCAAGCGTCTGCCGGTCTTCTTCTTGCAGTCGCACCGTGATGTCGTATTCGTCCTCCCCGTCCCGGAAGGTGCTGGCCTCCTGTCCTTGGATGGCGGCCCGCACGGTGGAGGCGACTTGTTCGGTCGAGAGGCCAAACTGGTTGGCCCGCTCGCGGTCCACGTCCACCTGAAGCTCGGGCCGGCCCGCGTTCAAGTCGTCGGTGATGTCGACAAGGCCGGGGATGGTGCCGTTGCTAGCCGCTTGGTTGAGGCGGGCCTTGATTTCGCGACTGATCGAGACGATGCGGTCGAAGTCGGGCCCGGACACCTCGATGTTGACGGGCGGGCCGGTGGGCGGGCCCTGCGTCTCCTGTTGGAAGTCAATTTCGGCGCCCGGAATGCCCTCGAGCTGGCTGCGCAGCCGGTCCAGGGTGCGGGTCGACGACTCGGCCCGGTCTTCGTAGTCGACCATGTTGAGGCTCAGTCGCGCGCGCTCCTCGCGGTCGGCCCCGCCCCCGAACTGGGAGTCGCCCCCAACCCCCACGTTTGTAAGGATGTTTTCGATGTTGGCCGCGACGCTGGAGGCCTCCCCCATCAGCGCGTCGAGGCGGTCCTCGGCGGCCTGGGCCGTCCGGTTGGTCGTCTCGACGTTGGTCCCGACGGGGTTGTCGAGAATAATTTGCACGCGGTTCGGGTCGGTCGACGGGAAAAAGGAGACCCCGGTGGGGGCGAGGGCATAAAGCCCAGCAATGAGGAGAAGAGTTCCGAGGACGCCATTGAGGAGGAGGGCACGCCGGTCGGTGAGGAGCAGGTGCTGCCGGTCGCCCCGGGCGACCGCGCCGGCGATCCCGACGAGGGCAATGAGGACCGGGGCCGCCATCATGAGCGCGACGGTGGAGGGCGCGATGGCTCCCGACCAGAGGGCGATGCCCAGAAACAGGAGCATGAGGGCGCCCAGCAGTGCCCCGACCCATATGCTGGCCCGTCCGCCCAGGTACGTCCCCTCAACGGTGTGCACCACGATGCCCAGGATGCCTACGGCCAGGAGCAGGCCGCCGGGCACCAGCAGCACGGCGGCGGCGGTGAGCGACGCGAGGGCCACGACGATGCCGCCGAGGACGCACAGAGCGACGCCGGCCGAAAACGCCCCGAGGGCGCCGGTGTTGCGGAGCATGGCCCAGGGGCGCGAGTAGTCCCGCTCCAGCATGAAGGTGAGGAAACTGCGGTACCACGCGATAATTCGGGGCAGTCCCTCCTGTGCAAACCGGTCCCCGATGGGCTTGAGCAGGTACGTGTGGAGGGCGTAGAGCGTAGGGACCGCCACGGCCACCACCACGAGGGTCTTCCAGTTCGCCAGGCCCAGCACGAGGCCCAGCACCAAAATGCCAGCGCCGGCCAGGTACCGGGCGGCCGTCGAGCCCGACTCAGCCCCTGGGTCCGCCGCGCCGTTCTCCTCAATTTGAATAAACATGCCCGACACCACCGGATTGATGACGAGCGCCACGAAGAGGGAACAGGTGAGGGTGATGATCAGCGTGAGGGGCAGGAAGCTCATGAACTCGCCAATCACGCCGGGCCAGAAGAGCATGGGGGCGAAGGCCGCCACCGTCGTCGCCGTCGCCGCCACCACGGCGCCGCCCACCTCGGCCGTGCCGCGCTTGGCGGCCTCCCACCGCGAGTAGCCCGCCTCCATGAAGCGGTAGATGTTCTCCACGACCACCAC
>NZ_JAZKRW010000011.1:0-41568 GCF_036626415.1 Salinibacter sp. | reverse complement strand
GCTCGTGGGGCAGCTTCGTCTCGGAGTAGATGGCCCGGGCCAGCCACAGGGTCGGTTCCTTGAGGTCGATGGGCGCAGCCACCCGGGCGGTGTCGGTCGACCCGACCTCTTGCGGCGCATACGCGGTGCTCAGGCGGTTGACGGAGGCCGCCGCACTGACAGGTCCTTGTTGCTCGACGCACGTGTTCACGTTGGACAGTTCTCTACTCGGCGATTCTGGTCCGGGGTCACGGTCTTCGACCGGAGCGGGCGCAAGCAGAAGAACACCGATGGAGGCGCCGAGAATGGACCTGCGGGCATTCATGCCGTGCGAGGTGCCTTGGCAACAAAACGGGCGGCCCCTGGGCGGGCACGGATGCCGTGTCTCTCCCAGTGCTTCATTTCTGTAGACACACAGAAAACGGGAGACGTAACGTCGCACCATGCTCTTTCACACCTCCTGGACGATATCTAGAGGCTCAGTCGCCGCAAGATTTTTCAGGCCTCCGGAGGGGTATGAGAGGTAATACCATCCATACTCCAGATTCTGCCCGCCGCATGCACAAACGCGATGCTCCAGCTCGCTACGCGCAGTGCCAGTGGGACGCCACCTGCTCCAGGGCCTGCTCGCTCGTGCGACGGTTTCGCGTTTCGATCGAGGACTGGCGGTCCACCTCGAAGTCCTGTTCGGGGTCGTGGAGCGTGGGCGTCAGCGGCTCGTCGAGGCGGTCCTGCCACCGGTCCCGATACGCTCCGGGCAGAGCATCCGGAATCTCGCAGTCCAGCATGACCAGCGCGAGGAGGGCCCAAACCCGCGACACCGCATCGAGCTGATACCCCCCGCCGAGGGTACAGAGCAACCGTCCCCCGGCGTGCTCATCGGCGAGGGCGAGGAGACGACGAAAGATCTTCTCGTAGGCCTGCGTCGTGAGGAGGAGGTCGGCCAGGGGATCGCTGAAGTGGGCATCGGCGCCACACTGCGCCACAATCACGTCCGGCTGAAAGTGCTGCAGGGCGTGGGGCACCACGTGCTCGAACGCATCGAGGTAACTGCCCGATTCGGTAAACGGGGCCAGTGGCACGTTTAGGGCAAAGCCCCTGCCGGGCCCTGCCCCAATGTCCTCGATGTGCCCGGTCCCCGGGAAGAGGGCCCGCCCCGTTTCGTGAAGACTGACCGTGAGCACCCCAGGATCCTCCTCGTGCAGGTGCTGCACGCCGTCCCCGTGGTGCACATCGACGTCCACGTAGGCGACGCGAAGGTCGTGCTCCCGCAGGGCATCGATGGCCACGGACAGGTCGTTGTAGACACAAAACCCAGAGGCCCGCTCTCGATGCGCGTGGTGGAGCCCGCCGCCAAACTGGAGCACGCGGGTCGCTTCCTCATCGGCGATCAAACGCGCCCCGTGAAGCGTGCCCCCCACGAGGCCACGGGTCGCCGCGTCCATGTCCTCAAAGACCGGCACGTCGCCGGTATTGAGCCCGAACGAGCGAGCCTCGGGCGGCGGGGTGCCATCCGACGCCGCCTCCACCGTCTCCACGAACGGCTCGCTGTGCACTCGGCGCACGTCGTTCCGGGTCGCTACCGGGGGCGCCTCAGGGTCGAGCGGGACGCCCAGGGCGTTGAGCAGATCCATCGCCATCTCCTGCCGGACGGGGCTGAAGGGGTGCTCCGGGCCGAAGTCGTACTCGAGGTAGCGGTCGTGGAAAAGAGTCGTAGCCATGCTCGCGAGGCGGACAGCAACAGGATGGTGGGACCGGGCCCGAAATCGGCCGTGGGACCTCAAAGGTAGTCACCACCGGGCCTGTTCGTCAATGAACCCCTCCCGAGCCTGGTCACCGTTCAGGGCTCACGGGTAGGACGAGTCCCATGTCCCTCCAGACATTGTTGGTTGCCGGCCTCCTGCCGCCGGAGCTCGGCTGCGGTTCGGCCGACCCGCCCGACTCGAAAGAGGCGCCAGACGGTCAGTCGAGAAGCGGGGCGAAGGCCTCGTGGACCGCCTGGGGCGGCGAGGTGGGACGCCGCGCCTCGGCGTCCGTGAAGCAGAGCGTGGTGTGCCCGGTGACGAGCGCCTCGTCCTCCCCCTCCCGACGCACCGTGTAGTCGATGGGAACCCGCACCGTGGGCATCTGCTCAAAGTGGGCATCCACGACGAGCTGGTCGTCGTAGCGGGCCGGGCCGTGGTAGTCCACCTCCACGTGCACGACCGGCATGATGATGCCGTCGGCCTCAAGGTCGCGGTACCGCACCCCGGCGTGGCGCAGCGCCTCGGTCCGGGCCACCTCGAAGTAGTCGAGGTAGTGCGTGTGATACACCACACCCATCGGGTCGCACTCCCGATACCGGACGCGATGGGGATGCGAGTATGTGTAGGCCATGGGTGGGCACGGATGCGCGAGGGGACACGAGACCGCGGGAGACGCTAGACCGACGCCGCCATCGGCTCGGCCGACTCGTAGGCCCCCAGGGCATCAAACTTGTCGAGCCGCCGGTCGAGAAGGGTCTGCGGGTCGAGGTCCTCGAGTTCGTTGAGCGCATCGGCCACGGACGCCCCCACGGCCCGGTAGGTCGCCTTCGGGTCGCGGTGAGCCCCCCCGACGGGCTCGGGAATGATTTCGTCGACAATGTCGACCTCCGTGAGGTCCGTGGCTGTGAGTTTGAGCGCCTGCGCCGCGTCCTCCTTATGGTCCCACGAGCGCCAGAGGATCTGCGAGCAGCTCTCCGGCGCGATCACCGAGTACCAGGCGTTTTCGAGCATCAGGGTGCGGTCGCCCAGCCCAACCCCGAGGGCCCCCCCGGACGCCCCCTCTCCAATCACGACGATCACGATCGGTGTCTCCAGGCGGGCCATCTCGAAGAGATTGTGCGCGATGGCCTCGGCCTGTCCCCGCTCCTCGGCCCCCATGCCCGGATACGCGCCCGGCGTGTCGAGAAGCACCACGACCGGCTTCCCAAACTTGGCCGCCATCTTCATGAGCCGCTCCGCCTTCCGGTAGCCCTCCGGGTTGGGCATGCCGAAGCGGCGGTACTTGCGCTCCTTCGTGTCGCGCCCCTTCTGGTGCCCCATAATCATCACGGTGCGGTCGCGATACCCGAAGCGGCTGCCCGTAAACTGCGCCAGCCCCCCGACGATGGACCGGTCGTCACCGAACTTGCGGTCCCCGCGCAGCTCTGTGAAGTCCTCCGTCAGCGCCTCGATGTGGTCCAGCGTGTAGGGCCGCTGCGGGTGGCGGGCAATCTGCACCCGCTGCCACCGCGTCAGGTTGCGGTAGATGGAGGTCCGCAGCTGTTCGACCCGCTCCTCCAACGCCTCGATCTCGTTGGACAGGTCGTCCTGCGTTTCCGCGTTGAGCTCTCGCATCTCGGCGAGCTTGTCCTCGAGCTCAACGAGGGGCTTCTCGAAATCGAGCAGGTGGTCATCGTCGGCCATAGCGGGACAGGTTGGTTTGGGACACGCACCGGTCAGTCCACACAAATAAGCAGTTCGGCGACGGGAATGGCAATAACGCGGGAGGCGACGGCCCCCGGACATACAAAGTTTTCCAGAAGGCCGAGGTCCGCGGATCTGCGCTGCGGCCCTCCGGAACGCGCCCTCGCGGCGACCGTCCGGGTACGTCGCGCTGCCTCCACATCAGTCTCGACGTCCCTTCGTGGCCACCCTCGACGCCCTCCACGAGTATCTTGATACGCTGGTCGACCGGCACGAACGCCCAGCCTTTATCGACGACGATCCCGTTTCCATCCCGCACGCCTTCGACGATCCGCGCGACCAGGAGGTCATCGGGCTCTACGCGGCGCTGCTGGCGTGGGGCCGGCGCGACGTGCTGCTGCGCAAGCTGGAGGAGCTGTGCGAGCGGATGGGACACGCCCCGTACCGCTTTGTTCGATCGTTTGACCCGGCGACCGACGCCGACGCCCTCGACGGGTTCGTGCACCGCACCTTCCAGCCCATCGACGCACGCTGGCTGACGGCCAACCTGAGCGCTGCGCTGGAGCGCCACGAGACCGTGGAGGGCCTCTTCGACGCCCACCGCCCCGACGACCCGGACGGGTCTCCCGTAGCGGCCATGCTGCAGGGCGTGAGCACCACCCTTCTCACGATCCACGACGAGACCCCGCAGCGCCTCCGCAAGCACCTGGCGCGCCCCGAGGCCGGCAGCGCCTGCAAGCGACTCAACATGTACCTCCGCTGGATGGTGCGACCGGGCCCCGTCGACCTCAACCTGTGGTCCATCCTGGACTCGTCCGAGCTGATGCTGCCGGTGGACGTGCACGTGGGCCGACAGGCCCGCGCCCTCGGACTGCTGGAGCGAAAGACGAACGACTGGACGGCGGTCCGCCGCCTCACGGCCATCTGCCGGCACTTTTGCGCGGCGGACCCTGCGCGCTACGACTTTGCGTTCTTCGGGGTGGGGACTCAGGACGAGTCGTTAGACGCCCGCTTTACCGGGGCCAACCGGGTCGATGGGAGCTCCTTGCCCACGCCCCGGTAGTCGCTCTTGTAGTACAGCACCGCGCCCTGGTCCGGTCGCTCCTCCACCTCTGCGACACGGCCGACGTAGAGGCAATGGTCGGCGGCCGGAAGTGAGTCATGCAGCCGGCAGTGGAGCACGGCCGAGCCGCCGTCCAGGATGGGCGTGCCGTGGGGATCGCGCTCGTGGGGCACCGCCTCAAACTGCTCGGGGCCGCTGAGGCCAGGCACGGCAAACTGCTTCGCAAGGTGGGCCTGGTTCTCTCCCAGCACGTGCACCGCAAACCATTCACATGCCTCCATCACCTCAAACATGCGTGAGTCACGGGCCACGTTGAAACTCACGAGCGGCGGGTCGAGCGCGACGCTCGAAAAGGAACCGATGGTGATGCCGCGTACTTCCTGCGGGCCGCGGGCCGTTACCACGACAACAGGCGAGGGCACCCGGCGCATCGAGGCCCGGAATGTGCTTGGGTCTTCGTCGGCCATGAGGAGGAGGGAAACCGGTGTGTGACGCAGGTGCCGCAAGAAGTGCGGGCACTTCAGAAGACGTACGTTGAATGACGCGGGGCGGGGGCCGTTCAGCGCCGACCGCATCCGTTACGAGACTGTACCTCTCACGAGAAGACATCGGACACACGACGGAAGAAGGACTTCTGAGTGTCTTCTTCGGGGGGCTGAGGCTGAAAGTGGTCGTGCTCCTGAAGTTGCTCGAGAAGCTCTTCTTCTTCCGCGGTAAGCTCCTGCGGGGTCCAGACGTGCACCCGGATCATCTGATCGCCCTGTCCGCTGCTCTCCAGGTCGGGAAGCCCGCGGTTCCGCATGCGGAGAATCTTGCCGGCCTGCACGCCGGGATCCACCTCCACGCGGGCCTGCCCCTCCAGCGTGGGGACGTCCACCTCGGTGCCCAGGGCCGCCTCCGGGAAAGACAGGTGGAGGTCGTAGTAGACGTCGAGTCCATCCCGCTCGAAGTGTTCGTGGGGCTCCTCCTCGATCTCGATGCGGAGGTCCCCGGACGGCCCGCCGCGGAGGCCCGCATTGCCGGCGTCGGCGAGGGTGAGATAGTTGCCCTCCATCACGCCCGGCGGCACGTTGATCGAAACCGACTCCTCCCCCTGCACGCGCCCCTCGCCCCCACACTCGTCGCACAGGTTGTCGATGATGCGCCCCTCGCCCTCGCACCGGGGACACGGCTGCACGTTTACCACTTGGCCGAACACGGAGCGCGACACCTGCCGAATCTCGCCGGTGCCGTCACACTTCGGGCACATCGAGAAATTCTGTCCGCCCATGCCGCCCTCGGCGCCGGTGCCGTCGCACGGTTCACACTCCAGGTACTTCTGAAGACGGAGATTCTTTTCGGTGCCCTCCGCAATCTCCTCGAGCGTCAGCGAGAGCGACACGCGAAGGTCGCTGCCCGGACGCCCGCGCCCTCGGTCCGACCGGCCTCGGCCGCGGCCTCCCCCTCGGGCACCGCCGAAGATGTCGCTGAAGGCATCGAAGATGTCCTCGATGTCCTGGAAGCCGCGCCCCCGGCCTCGTCGGCCGCCGCTCGCTCCACTATCGACGCCGTCGTGCCCAAACTGGTCGTAGCGCTGACGCTGCTCCGAGTCCGAAAGCACCTCGTACGCCTCGGACGCCTCCTTGAACTTCTGCTCGGCCTCCGGGTCGTCCGGATTGCGGTCCGGGTGGTACTCCATCGCCTTCTCGCGGTAGGCCTTCTTGATTTCTTTGTCGGAGGCATCTTCGTCGACCCCGAGAATGTCGTAGTAGTCGCGCGGCATGTGTGGGAGTAATTCGTTCGGAAGAGCACGGCCGTCGGCCGCTGCGTCAGCGTGCAAGAAATGCAGTAGAGCGCCCCCCTGTCCGGGGACACGGCGGCGAGTGGCTATGCAGACTCAGCCGCACTGTTTGAGGGCTCGGCGGCCACGACGACGCGACTGTGGCGAAGCACCCGGTCGCCCATCGTGTATCCCTTCTGGACCTCCTCCAGGACCGTGCCCGGCTCCACCTGGTCGGACGGCTGCCGCATCATCGCCTCGTGCAGCTGCTCGTCAAATGGCTTCCCCTCCGCCTCAATCGGCTCCACGCCAAGGGACTGAAGCTGGTCCTGGAACTTGCGGTACACCATCTCGACCCCGCCCTTGAGCGTCTCGTAGGCCGACTCCGGGTCTTCGGAGACGTCGAGGTCCTGCGCCGCGTCGAGGGAACGTTCAAAATCGTCCAGCACGTCGAGCATCGACTCCAGGACGGTCTCCTTTCCAGCCACATGGCGGCGCTTTTTCTCCCGTTTCATGCGGCGACGCACGTTCTCGAGCTCTGCCGCCTTGCGGAGCAGACGTTCGTTCAGGTCCTCCCGCTCCCCCTCCAAGGTCTTGACCTCTTCACGGAGGGCCTTCACCTCGTCCGTGAGGGCCTCCGTGTCCTCCGGCAGGTCGAGAGCCTCTTCGGCATCGGCGTCGGAGGAGTCATCGGCGTTTGGCGGCGGGTCGTTGGGCATGGAACGACCGTCGTTCGAATCTGCGCTCACAGTCAACAAGGGGGGGTTCGTGGGACAATGCACGGGACAAACAACACGAACGGTCGCCGGCGGATGCCGACGACCACTGGCGACGTTCGGGGCGCGGCCCCGAGAACCTGGGGGCCAACAGCTAAGAAGGAACAGACGAATCTTCCGCCTCGTCGTCGGCAGGTCGGTTTACGACGGCGGCCATGTTCTCAACGAGGGCCACGGCACGGCCGTAGTCCATGCGCTTTGGCCCAATGACGCCGAGCGACCCGACCGTGTCGCCGAGTTGATACGGGGACAGCACAATGGAGTAGTCGTCCATCTCGTCTTCGTCGGTCTCGCTGCCGATGCGGACAACGGCCTGTCCCACGGCATCGGGATTGGCCTCGAACAGATTTTCAAGCACCTGCACGACGCGATCCTCGTCTTCGATGGTCTCGATGAGGCGGCGCATGTCGTCCGGCTCCTGGAATTCAGGCTGGGACAGAATGTTCTGCGTGCCGTCAAACTGCAGCCGACCTTCATCTGGCTCGCTGAAAAGAAGCGGGGCCTCGTCGAGCACAAGTTCGATGAGGCCTGTATCGTCGGGCAGGTCGCCGAGGCGCTCGTCGTGCGTATCACGAATCTCGTGCAGGGTCAGGCCGGCGAGCCGCTCGTTGAGGGTGGACACGATGCGGTCGACCTTGGACCGCTGCAGGCCTGGCTCAAATTTGAGAACAACCGTCTTCACAAGTCCCCCTCGCACACTCAGCACGAACATGAGACGCGAGCTGGACAGCGGAACGATGTCAAGCCGCCCCAACACCGCTGTCGAGAGGCGTGGCGTGAGGGCAATGCCCAGCAGGTTGGTGAGCTTGCTCAGCAGACGGGTGCTTTCGCTCAGCAGTTCGTCGGTATCGCTGACGAGGCGAGCAAACTTCACCTTGAGCACCTCCCGCTCTACCTCCGAGAGCTCCGGCGTGTCCATGAGTTCGTCCACGAACGTGCGGTACCCCAGCCGGGTGGGCACCCGCCCCGCGGAGGTGTACGGGTGGTCAAGGTAGCCCATGTCCTCCAGGTCCGACATGGTGTTGCGGACGGAGGCCGGGCTCAAGTCCACGTTCGTGTCTTTGGCCAGCGACCGCGACCCCACGGGCCCCGCCGTGTCGACGAATTGCTCGATGACAAGGCGGAGGATGTTGCGCTCACGCTCGCTGAGGGAGGGCCGATCGTCGTTTTCTTCAACAGGGCTCACAGGGGGGAAGGAATTTCTCAAACGGGCGTCCAGGCCGCTGTGTGAATCGATCTGCCTCCCGACCCGGCTCGCCGGTGGGGAGCCTCCAGCGGGGCCCGCCCGTCGAAACCGGCGGGCCTGAAGGGGGGACAAAACCCCGGGCAGCAAGACAGAATCTATCATTTCGTGTACATGACGACCGGGGGCGAGTTTCCCTGACGCGCGGGTCACAGGCCTCACGCTGCCCTTCGAAACGGCGGACCCCGCCGCCGAATACACGTGTATCGGTTGTGCATTCGCGCCGTCCAGCCGTCACGGTCCTCCCCTTCACTTCGATTCCCTCCATGCGTTTCTTATCAACCCTCGCCGCCAGCGTGATTGGGACCCTGATTGCGTTGGGGCTCATTGTCTTCTTCTTTGTCTTCTTCTTTTTCGCCATCTCCCTGTCGGCCGACCAGACGCCGTCCGTGCAGCCCGGCTCGGTCCTCACGGTGCCCCTGTCCGGCGACATTCCAGAGCGCGTGACCGATGATCCCTTTCAGAAGGCCTTCGGAGGGGGGCCGAAGTACGACCTGCGGGCCCTCCAGACTTCGCTCCGGAAGGCGAGTAGCGATTCTCGCATCGAGGCCGTCTGGCTGCGGACGAAAGGGGTGAGCGCCGACTGGGCCACGCTCGAAGAGGTGCGGCAGGCCGTCGTGCAGGCGCGGGAGAGCGGGGTTCCCATCCTCGCCTCCAGTGACGAGTTCGGCATGTCGGAGAAGGACTACTTTGTGGCCAGCGCGGCGGACAGCGTCTTCACGGCCCCGCAGTCGTCGTTCGAGTACAACGGATTTGGCACGACCGTTACCTTCTTCGACGGCGCCCTCCAGCGCCTCGACGTGGAGCCGCAGCTTATCCGGGCCGGGGAATACAAAAGCGCCGGGGAGCCGTTCGTGCGCTCAGACCTGTCGGAGCCGAACCGCGAACAGCTCACGGCCCTCCTGGAAACGGTGAACGACCAATTCATGACGGCCCTTTCGGAGGCGCGCGATATCTCGCCGGAGGCCCTCAACCGCCTCGCGCAGGACGAGGCCCTCCTCACCTCTTCCGCGGCCCTGGACGCGAACCTCGTCGATGGGCTTCGCTACGAAGACGAGGTGCGGGACCGCCTCCGCAGCATTGTCGACGGGTCTGTGGGCAGCGACCTCGCGACCGTGTCCGTGGACGGGTACCAGCGGGTGCCGGCCGAAGAGGCCGGACAGTCGTACACCGGCTCCGGACAGGTCGACATCGTGTACGCGGAGGGCAGTATCGTCACCGGGGACCCGAGCCAGTCTCCCATCGGGGGCGCACAGACGCTGGGCTCGACGACCCTGACGGAGGCCCTCAAGACGGCACGCACCAGCTCTCAGACCCAGGCCGTCGTGCTCCGGGTAAACTCGCCGGGCGGCAGCGCGGCGGCGTCGGAGGCGATGTGGCGGGCCGTGAAGCGGACGGCCAACGAGAAGCCGGTCATCGTATCGATGGGCGACGTGGCCGCCTCGGGCGGCTACTACATCGCGGCCGGGGCGGACTCGATCATGGCGGCCCCCACGACCACGACCGGCTCGATCGGGGTGTTTGGCCTTTTGGTGAACGCCGAGGGCTTCTTCGAAGACCAGCTCGGCGTCACGTTTGACGGGGTGCGCACCAGCCCCTACGCAGATCTCTTCTCCTCGACCAAGCCCCTGAGCCCGGACGAGCGCCGGCTCATCGGCGGCTCCATCGACCAGACCTACGACACGTTCCTCCAGCGCGTGGCCGACGCCCGCGGCATGAGCGTGGAGGCGGTCGACGAGGTTGCCCAGGGCCGCGTGTGGTCGGGGCGAGACGCCCAAGAAGTCGGGCTCGTGGATACGACCGGCACGCTCGCCGACGCCGTGGCCGCGGCGGGCGACGCGGCGGACCTCGGGGAGGGTCCCTACCGAACGCGCGCCCTGCCCCAGCCAAAGACCCTCGTGGAACGATTCAGCGAACAGTTTGCGGCGCAGACCCGGCAGATGTGGCGGTCCGCCACGACCAATGCCCTTGAGCGCAAGTTCTGGCGCCAGAAGCAGATGCTCGACCGCGTGGTGGGCACGCACGGATCGGTCCAGGCCCGGCTTCCCTTCGAGCCGGCGATTGAGTAGCCCCCGGGGCGGCACACGCCTGCCCCCCCCGACGACAACCGTCGTGCTAAGAGGCGGTGGTTTGTCGGGAGGACACGAGGACCTTCCCGTCCATGGTGTCGGGCACGTCCTCGCCGAGCAACGCGAGAATGGTGGGCGCTACGTCGCCGAGCTTGCCGTCCTGCACCGGCCCCTCGAAGCCGTCTTTGAGAATAATGTGGGGCACGAGGGCCGTGGTGTGCGCCGTGTGGGGCGACCCATCCGGGTTCTTCAGCTTGTCGGCGTTGCCATGGTCTGCGATGATGCTGACGGAGTAGCCATTTTCGCGGGCGGCCTCCACCACCTGTCGGGCGCTCCGGTCCACCGCCTCACAGGCCGCCACCGCCGCGTCGAAATCGCCGGTGTGACCCACCATGTCAGGGTTGGCGAAATTGAGGACGGCGAGGTCGTACTCCTCGTCCCCAAGGGCGCGTGCGACCCGGTCGGCCAGCTCCGGCGCGCTCATCTCGGGCTGCAGGTCGTAGGTGTCTACCTTCGGCGACGGCACAAGGATGCGGTCCTCGCCCTCGAACGGCGCCTCGCGCCCCCCACTGAAGAAGTAGGTGACATGGGCGTACTTCTCGGTCTCGGCGGCCCGCAGCTGGTGCCCGCCCCGCTCACTGATGACCTCGCCGAGCGTGCCCTCCAGGTTGAGCTTCTCGAACGCCACCGGCAGGTCGAACGCGTCGTCGTAAGGCGACATCGTCACGAATTTCAGGTCGTTGAGCCGCTCCCGCTCGAAGCCATCGAAGTCGGCTTCGGTAAAGGCGCGCGTGAGCTGCCGGGCGCGGTCCGAGCGAAAGTTGTAGTAGATCACGGCGTCGCCGTCCTCAACGCGGGTGCCGTGGTCGCCAAACGCATCCTCGTCGTCCACGCGGATGCGCCGGGGCTCTACAAACTCGTCGGTCACCTCGTCGTCGTAGCTCGCCTCCAGGGCCGCCCCCGGGTCGTCAAAATCCTCGCCCCGTCCCTCCGTGAGGAGCCGGTAGGCCCGCTCGGTGCGCTCCCACCGCTCGTCCCGGTCCATCGCGTAGTAGCGCCCCACGATGGACACAAGGCGCCCCACCCCGATCTCGTCGGCCTCCTTCTGGAACTGCTCCACGTAGTCGACGCCGCCGTGGGGATCCGTGTCGCGCCCGTCGGTGAAGGCGTGCACGTTCACCTGCGCCGGATCCAGCCCTTCGCGCCGGGCCAGCTCCAGCAGGCCGTACAGGTGCTCGAGGTGGCTGTGCACCCCCCCGTCCGAGAAGCAGCCCATCAGGTGGAGCTTCTGGTCGTTGGCCTTCGCGTGCCGGGCGGCCCGGACCAGCGGTTCGTTCTCAAAGAAGGAGCCGTCCTCGATGGCGTTCGAGATGCGCAGGATCTCCTGGTAGACGACCCGGCCCGCCCCGAGGTTGGTGTGGCCCACTTCCGAGTTGCCCATCTGCCCCTCGGGCAGGCCCACCTCCCGCCCCGACGCCTTCAGGACGCCGTGGGGATGGTCGTCGTAGAGGTGATCGACGAAGGGCGTGTTCGCCTGTTCGACGGCACTGACGGAAGGGTCCTCGGCCAGGCCCCAGCCGTCGAGGATGAGGAGGAGGTGACGATTCGAGTGGTCCATCGGAGTGGGAGTGGCTGGTCGGGTCTCGTGAAGAAATGTCGAGGGAAGAGATGGAGGTTCGTTGGCGTTCGGGCTCGGAATTCAAGGAGGGCCGCCCCCTCGAAGGCCGTCACCCATTTACCCGATAGTCCTTGACCTGCTTGGTGGGCTCGCCGGTCGAGGTGCGGACGACCTGCATGGAGCCGCAGCGGGGACACGCCACCTGTTCGAGGTTGTGGCGGTCGACGTGCGTCTCGGGCTCGTCGAAGTAGTGGTCGCTGGTGGTGCAGTAGTAGGTTCCCGCCGACGGATCCAGCCCGTCAATGGGACCCGGCAGGCGCTGGAGACGACCGTAGTGCTTGCAGGCCTCGCGAATCGGACAATCGTGGCAGTCCGGCGAACGGGCCGTGCAGGTGTACCGGCCGTGCAGGATGAGCAGGTGATGCGCCTCGCCCCAGTCTTCTTTCGGAATGATGCGCTTGAGCTGCTGCTCCACCTTCTTCGGCGTAGTCGCGTCCTCCTTCACGAGCCCGATGCGGTTGGCCACGCGGAAGACGTGGGTGTCCACGGGGAGCGCGTCGGCGTCGTGGGCCACCTGCGCCACCACGCGGGCCGTCTTGCGCCCCACCCCCGTAAGGGTCTCCAGGTCGTCGATCGCCTCGGGCACCTGGCCGTCAAACTGATCGACGATCTGCCGGGCCATCTTGGCCAAGTAGCCCGACTTGTTATTGGGAAACGTGATGGACTGGATGTAGGGATAGATGTCGTCGGGCGTGGCGTCGGCAAGGGCCTCCACCGTCGGGTACGTGTCGAAGAGATCGGGGGTCGCCTTGTTGACCCGCTCGTCGGTGCACTGGGCCGACAGGATGACCGCGACGAGAAGCTGGTACGGGGTGTCGTACTGGAGCTCAGTCGTCGGGCGGTCGATGCGCTCACGGAGATTCTCGAGAACAGACTCGGCACGGTCGGATCGTCCCACGGAGGCAGGCACGCTGGTTCAAAAATGACATCTGCGCGTTGAACCCGCGGGGAGGACGAACGTTCGAGGCGAGACCAATTTGCTCTGTGCTTCACGTCGTGCTCTATGGCCCCTTCCCTCTCTGTCCGGCTCTCCTTGTGCGTGCTCGGGGCCACGCTGCTACTCGGAAGCGCCCCCCCATCGCTCTCGGCCCACCCCCCCCGGCTCTCGGCCGAATCGGAGGTGTCGATGGTGACCATCCTGCCCGGCACCCCGGTGTACTCGATGTTCGGGCACAGCGCCCTCCGCGTCCACGACCCGGCCCAGAACATCGACCGGCTCTACAACTACGGCACCTTCGACTTCAGTGACCCCCTCTTTATCCCTAAATTCGCGTACGGACATCTCCGCTACTTTCTGAGCGTGGTGCCCTTTCCCCGAGCCCTGCGGGCCTACGAGCAGCAGCAGCGGCCGGTCCTCGAGCAAACGCTCAATCTAACCCGTGCGCAGCGAACAGCGCTCTTTCGAGTGTTGCAGGTGAACGCCCGCCCGGAGAACCGCTACTACCAGTACGTCTTCTTTTTCGACAACTGCTCGACCCGCGTGCGGGATGCGCTGGAGCAGGCCCTGGGCGACGCGGTGCAGTTTGGGGATCGTCCGCGGCCGGACGCGACCTTCCGACAACTGCTCGACCCCTACGCGGCCAACCTGCCACTCGTCGACCTGAGCTTCGACCTCGCGCTGGGCACGCCGGCCGATCGTCGTGCAACGCCGCGGGAGGCCCACTTCCTGCCCGACTACCTGTTCGAGGCGTTCGCCCACGCCACCGTACAGTCGGGCGACACGACCCGCGCCCTGGTGGCCCACACGGACACGACGCGATGGATTGAGGGCTACGAGGCGACACCGTCGGCCTTCGACTGGCCCCTCGCGGCAGGATGGATGATTCTATTCCTCACGCTCGGCTGGACCGGCTGGCAGGCCACAACGGGGCGCCAGCCCGGCACGTACGGCGATGCCCTGCTGCTCGCCGCGGTGGGCGTCACGGGCGTGCTCGCGTGCTTCCTCTGGTTCGTGTCCACCTACGCGGTGACCACGTACAACTGGAACCTGCTCTGGGCGTGGCCCACCCACCTCCTTGCGGCCCCCCTGCTGCTGTGGCGCCCCTCGGCGGCAGGGCTCCGGATGTATTTGGCCGTGACGGCCGTGACGGCGGCGGTCGTGGCCCTCGGCTGGACATGGTGGCCACAGGACCTGCACGCGGCGGTCTTTCCCGTCGTGCTTACGGTGGGCATCCGGGGCGGATGGCGGGCGCTCGGGGCCGACTCGGAACGGCCCCGAATTCGGTAAACGAGCACGTGAGCGCAATGCGCACCGTTCGCCCTGCGCACCATTCGCCCTCAAGCCCCCTCGCCACGCACCATGACCGCATCTCTGGCCAACAGCCCTCCCCAACGGACATCCCCAACAACGGACGGCCCGAGGCGGACTCAGTTCTGTCGCGCCTGCACAAGTTCATAGCTCCGCGGCGGGGCGGGCGTGCCGTCTACGGCGTAGACGCGCAGTGAGCCGTCGTCGTCGGACATGATGACAACCGCCGATTCGTTCGGGTTGTACGACTGGAAGCGCGTGTCGAGCCACTCCGCGGGGAGCCGTTCCTCGTGGTGCTTCAGCCACCCGCCGCTCGCAGGGCTGTAGAGCAACTTGTGGGTGCCGATGCTCTCGTGGATGGGGCTTGAGGCGGGGTCCCGCTGCGTGACCACGACAGTGCCGATGCCGTGGCGCTTAAATCCCAGGTACGACGCCGCGGCCACGTCCATCCAGTGGTCCGTTAGGAAATCGTGGTGCGTGTCCTCCTTCGGGTCGTTGGTTGGCTGCTCGTCCGGTGCCTTCACCGTTACGAGATGCCCGTTCTCGTCGATGAGCGTGGTGCGTCGCATCGGGAGGAGGCGTCGGTGTAGAAGAGTTGGACCTTTCGGTTCGAAGATGTGGCTGCCGGCGCAGGTTTCTCCACAGCCTTCCGAAATCGTGAAACTCGTCGTAGATCCCTCGAGCCCCTCTCGGTTCCCCATCCCACGACAAAAAGCCCCTGTCCGGAGCACCGGACAGGGGCCTGACGACCTGCTCTATTTCTCATGGCCAGGGGAGGCCGGTCCCTGGGCCGTTCGGACCGAGGGCCTACTGGATCTCAATCTGGCGCGGCTTCACCGCCTCCGTCTTCGGCACGCGGATCGTCAGCACGCCGTTGTCGTAGGTCGCGTCGATGTTGTCGGCGTCCACGGTCTGGGGCAGGGTGAAGGCCCGGCGGAAGTGCCCGAAGGAGCGCTCGACGCGCACAAACTCTTCGTTCTCGTCGGTGCGACTGCTCTCACGCTCGCCGCTGACGACCAGCTCGTTGTCCTTGTAGCTGATCGTCAGGTCGTCTGTGCTCATGCCGGGCATGTCGAGGTGGAGGCGGTACGCGTCCTCCGTCTCGATGAGGTCCATGCGCGGGCGCCACACGGACTGCGGGGACGAACTGTCGTCGTTCTCGTCCCGGGAGGGGAAGAACCGGTCGAACACGCGGTCGATCTCATTCTGGAGACCGTTCAGGTTTCGGTTTCGGGTGCGGGTCAAGCGAGTCATGGTCAGGATAGGGATTCGATTGTGGGTTCTGTGAGGAAACGCGGACTCAATCCTGTGGACCAAGCCCTCGCGTCAGACTTCATTCTCTCACAGATGCAACTCGTGTACCACCCCAATTATCCTCCACACGACTCTGCCACTTCGGCGGGCAGCCCAGACGAGGTGGCACCCCAGGCGAAGGGGCCCGCAATTGTGACAACGGGCGGGCCTACGGTTCTGCCACGGCGGCACCCCCTGCCCCTCCCCCTGCCAATTCGTCTCTGTCTCGGCACGTCTCTGCTTCGGGCGGGCGTTCGAGGTTACGCGCAGGACGCCGGAAGCACCTGGCCCTCTGCCGTCCCGAACCCGACCCGGTAATCCTCTTCCTGCGCGTAGGCCCGCATGATCACCCGATCGCCATCCTCGAGAAACGAACGTGTCTCGTCTCCCGGCAGCGACACCGGCTCCTCCCCGCGCCACGACAGCTCCAGCATGCTGCCGTAGCTGTCCTCCGTGGGCCCACTGATGGTGCCCGACGCCAGAAGATCCCCCGGGCGGGCATTGCAGCCGTTGACGGTGTGGTGGGCAAGCTGCTGCCGCATCGACCAGTACAAGTGTTTGGTGTTGCTGCGGCACACGGTGTGGGGGGCCGCCATCGACGGCGTTTCGAGATCGACCTCCAGGGTCACGTCGTAGGCCGCGTCGCCGTCGGCCTGCAGGTAGTCGAGCGGCTCGGGGTCCTGCGCCGGGCCGGCCACCCGAAACGGCTCCAGGGCGGCCATGGGCACGACCCACGGCGAGATAGTGGTGGCAAAGCTTTTGCCCAAGAAGGGGCCGAGCGGCTCGTACTCCCACCCCTGGATGTCGCGCGCGCTCCAGTCGTTGACCAGCACCATGCCGAAGATCTGGTCGTCCGCCTCATCGATCGAGAGGGGCCTGCCGAGCTCGTTGCCCTCCCCCACGAAAAAGCCCGTTTCGAGCTCGAAGTCGAGCAGCTGGGTCGGGCCGTAGACCGGCGGCGCGTCCGCGTCGGGCCGGGTCTGGCCACAGGGCCGCTGCACGTCGCGGCCGCTCAGAATAACCGAGCTGGCCCGCCCGTGGTACCCCACCGGCAGGTGCACCCAGTTGTCCTTCAGTGCATTCTCGGCGCCCCGAAACATCGTCCCCACATTGGTCGCGTGCTGCTTCGAGGAGTAAAAGTCTGTATAGTCCCCGATGTCGACCGGCAGCCGAAGCGACACATCGGCCCGCGGGTGGAGGACCCGGGTTCGGAGGGACGTGTCGTCGCGCAGCTCCGACGTGTCGGCCCGGAGAAGTGTTTGCACCCGGTCTCGAACGGCCGACCACGCCGCGGGCCCGAGGGCCATGAAGTCGTTCAGCGTGGGCTGCGCAAAGGGGCGCGCGTTCTGCAGTTCGGGGACATCGAAGATGCCTTCGTTGTTGAGCGTGGCCAGGTCGAGCACCTGGTCCCCAATGGCGACGCCGACCCGGGGCACGGTCGTCTCGGGCGGCGAAAACACGCCGTACGGAAGATTCTGGATGGGAAACGGATGGTCGGCCGCCACCTCCAGGAAGGACGTGAGGGCCGAATCGGGAGGAGAATCGGTCATGCGGACGTGAGGGGTTGGGGGTCGGACAGAAGAGATTCGGGAGGGGGCGACCTCCCGCGGACGGAAACAGATGGATCAGAGCAATTCCAAGTCGCGCAGGTGGTCAACGGGCTCTTCGAAGCTACAGCTCCCAAAAGAGAGCGCCAAGGTGTCTCGGGCGTGCCGAATATCGTCGAGGGAGACGGTCAGGTCCCGCCAGGCAAACGCGTCTTTGAGGAACCGGAAGTTGTCCGCGTTTTCCTCAAAGAGAATAGTTTGCACCTCAGGCTGATTAAGGCTGTGCTCGAGGGCCAGCACCGAGGCAGCAAAGACGTTGAGAAACCCGTGCATGTCGGTGTCCAGCCCGTCGTCGTAGTGGCGCACCGGGTGGTGGAGTCCCGCAGTGGCCTTGAATGGGACCCCGGCGTCGCGGCAGGCCACGATGAGGGCCGCCACATCTGATGCGTCGGGCACGTCGGTCGGCTCCGCCCCTCCGCAGCGCACCTTGAGTCCCGCAACGGTCCGGGCCGGCACGGCCTGCTGACTGTTGTGCTCGGCCGCCGCGGCACAGAGGGCCGGGAGGCCTGCCACGGCCTCCCGCCGGAGGGGCACCTCGAAGAAAAGGTCGAGCTTGGCCGTGCCGGTGGTCACGAGGGTGCGGGTGATGGCCTCCAGAAAGTCGGTCCCTTCCGCCTGCGTGCCGCCCACCAACGTGTCGGGCAGGGGCACCTCCATGACGTCGACCTGCGCCCGCTCCTCGTGGGCCTCGTCGAAAGCCTCGATGGCCTCCAGGTCTCGTTCAAACGCCTTCAAGAAGGTGTCGACCGTGCCGCCCCCTGTCCCAAGGACTGACAGGTCGTACGGCGCGCCCTCCTTCAGCAGAGAGCGGTGCGTCCCCAGATCGGACAGGCGGCGCACCGGAAGCACGAACCGCGACAGCATCCATGCTTCCTGCTCGTGCCGGTACTCGGCGTAGTTTTGAAGCGCCCGACGAAGCGACAGGTCCGCCGGCGGAAACAGGCCGGCGTAGTCAAGCACCTCACTCACCAGGGCCTGGAGGCTCGGCGTGATCAGAGAGTTGGATGGGTCAGGGGTTTCCATAGGAACCAAACAGGCTGGCAAGAAGGACCAAGAAGAGCAGCATCGATGGCCCCCCGTCGTCACGCCCGCGTGCCTCCAACAGCCGCTCGGCGAAGAGCAGTCGCCACAAATGCACCTTCAAGAAAGGAAAGCGGACAAGCAGTTACAACGATCTATCGCCCGTCGATGAATTGGAAGTTCATGGGTCCGGTGCCGAAACGTATTGAATGGGCCCCGCATTTCTGCTATCATAGAAAAGCATATGGATTCCGCCACTTGGCACTTCATCCGCTCGGCACGGGGCTATTGGAACGCCGCGCCCGGCAGTCGGAATTCGAATGTTGCACCCTCACCTGAGTCCCACTGATTACGACTTGCCACCATGACGACCCGACAGTCAGCGCTCTTTGCACTTGTTTTGGGGAGCCTCGGGCTCGTGGCTCTTTCGGGATGCTCGGCCGGAAATCCCAACATGAGCGCCGCCGAGGACGCCATGGAGCAGGAGAGCTACGAGCGGGCCCTCGCCAACGTCGACTCGGCAATTGCCCAGGACTCGGCCAACGCCGAGGCCTATACGATGAAGGCCCGCATCCTGCGCCAGATGGCCGACAGCACGATGTCCCCGGACGAGTACAAGCAACGCTACCAGCAGGCCCGGGCGGCGGAGGAGAAGGCCGTCGAGTTCGATCCGAGCCGACGGAGTGACGTTGAAAACCAGCGGGAGCTCGCGTTCATCCAGGAGTACCAGCGGGGTGCCGATGCCTTCAACCAGGCCCAGCGGTCGAGCCAGAAGTCAGAATACATGCGCGCAGCGGCGTATTTCGGCGCCGCGAGTGCGATCCAGCCGGACTCGACGGGCCCGATTTTGAATGAGGCATTTGCTCGCCTTCAGGCTGCCCGTCTCGAGGGGGGCGACCAGGGCATGCAGGAGATGTCCAGCGTAATCCCCATTCTGGAGCGCTACCTCGATAGGGCAGAGGAGCCATCGAAGAACGCGTACACCATCCTGGCCCAGCTGCACCGGCAGGACGACCGGCCCGAAAAGGCCCTCGAGGTGACCGAGCGGGCCCTCGACGATCTGTCGAGCCGCCCCACTCACTTTCGGGTGCAGGGCACCCGCGGGGTGAGCTACACCGCAACCATCGAGTCTGGAGGCTCGTCCCGGCAGGTCGAAGGCACCACCCCGGACCGCATCCCGCTGTCGACCAGCGACGGCACGGTCTCCGGCACCTTCCGGAAGCAGGACGGCGGGAAGAAACAGACGAAGGGCCGCCTGCAGGTCTCCCTCTTCACGCAGGGCACCGAAGTGGCAAACGACCAGACCACGGCCCTGGAAGAGATCACAGTTTCGGAAGACCTCTCCAGCGCCACGCCCCTCGCGGAGCTTCAGAACCAGCGCCTGAATGCCCTCAATAGCACCGGCAACACAGAAGAGGCCATGCAGGCCTACCGGCAGCAGATTGAGAACGACCCGGAGAATGCACGCTACCGGTACAACTACGGCTCCCTCCTGCTGAACACCGACCGGTACGACGAGGCCGCCGAGCAGCTTTCGGAGGCCGTTGACCTTGACCCCGACGACCCGAAGAAGCAGTACAACCTCGGCGCGGCGTACCTGAACAAAGGCGTGGTACTGCAAGACAGCCTCGTGTCGGCCCGCGACTCCGTGATGGCCGAAAACCGGGAGCCCACCGAAGAGGAGGCGCAGATGATCAAGAACCTGGACGATCAGCGCCGTCAGCTCTTCCAAAATGCCATTCCGCCCTTGGAGCGAGCCCGGCAACTAAGCGGCCCAAACGGGGAGTACCGGCAGAACGCCTGCTCGGCCCTCCTTCAAGCATACGTGCAGACCGAACAGACAGAAAAGGCCGAAGAGGTCAAGCAGTGCGCCAGCGGGGGTACAGGAGATAGCACAGGCGGTGCAAGCAGCGGGAACTAACCGCCCTCTCTGCACAAACTCCTCCCGGTTCAGCGCCTGCCCCGGGTCTCCTACAGGAGGCTCGGGGCATGGTATTTTGCGGGACCTCTCCGAATTCACGTGCGGGATGCCGCTTCAGCCCCGCGCCGTGCGTCTTTTTCTTTCCCCAATGCATGCGCCCCCGATGCCTGACGCTTCCTCACACGACGATGTCTCTCCCAAAGTCGACGGATTTGGGACCCGGGCCGTGCACGCCGGGCAGCAGCCCGACCCGTCCACCGGCGCGGTCATGACGCCCATCTACCAGACCTCCACGTACGCCCAGGCCGCCCCTGGCGAGCACAAGGGGCACGAGTACTCGCGGGTGTCGAACCCGACCCGCACGGCCTTGGAGGGCAACCTGGCGTCGCTGGAGGGGGCCGAGCACGGCATCGCGTTCAGCTCCGGCGTGGCCGGCATCGACGCCATCGTCAAGAGCCTCCGCCCCGGCGACCACGTCGTGGCGACGGACGACCTGTACGGCGGCACCTATCGGCTCCTGGAAGAGGTCTTTGCCCCCCTCAACATCCACACCTCGTTCGTGGACATGAGCGACCCGGACGCGGTGGCGGACGCGTTCACCGACGCTACGCAACTGCTCTGGGTCGAGACGCCCACGAACCCGCTCATGCGCATGGTCGACATCGAGGCGCTCGCCGAGCGGGCCCACGCCCACGACATCACGGTGGCCGTGGACAATACCTTTGCAACCCCCTATCTGCAGCAGCCCCTCGCCCACGGCGCCGACCTCGTGCTCCACTCCGCCACGAAGTACCTGGGCGGCCACTCCGACCTCATCCTCGGGGCCGTCTGCACGAACTCGGACGAATGGGCGGAGAAGCTGCGCTTTCAGATCAAGAGCACCGGCGCCGCCCCCGGGCCCATGGACTGCTTCCTCACGCTGCGCGGCACCAAGACGCTTCACCTGCGCATGGAGCAGCACTGCTCCAGCGCCCGGCGCCTGGCCCAGATGCTCGACGCCCACGACACGGTGGGCCGCGTGCGGTACCCTGGCCTTCCCTCCCACCCCGGGCACGCCCTGGCGCAGAAGCAAATGTCGGACTACGGCGGCATGATCTCGTTCGAGCTGGCCGACGACGAGATGGAGAAGGCGCTCGCCATTCTGGACGCCGTCGAGGTCTTTACCCTCGCCGAGAGCCTCGGGGGCGTGGAAAGCCTCATCGAACACCCCGCCTCCATGACCCACGCGTCCATCCCCGCCGAGGAGCGCAAAAAGATTGGCCTCACCGACTCGCTGATCCGCCTGAGTGTGGGCGTGGAGTCATTCGACGACCTGCACGACGACCTTGATCGTGCACTGTCTCGGGTTTGACCTCTCCCCCCGGCTACCACCCCATCGTGCCGGGCCCGCCCTTGAAGGGACCCACGACATCGTCGGTGATCCACCCGCCGTAGAAGTCGCCCTCCTGAGCACGGGCCTCCTCATCGCCAACGTAGCACTCGTCGACCTTGCTGGCGTAGAACGTGATGTAGTCCTGCAGCTCGGCAAATCGGTCCGTCGGGTTGGGGTAGCCCCAGGCTGCACTCCGCGACGAGCGGTCCCCCACCGTGACGGTGTAGTACACGGCACGCCCCTTGAACTCGCACCTCGTGGTCTGCTGCTGACGCTCCAGGTGCTCGGTGGCGATGTCGTCGGGGGGGAGGTAGTACACCGGGGGGTGGCTCGTCTCGAGCACCCGCAGCGCGTCGGTCGTGTCCGCGATGACCGCCTCGTTGAAGACCACCCGGATGCGCCGCTCCTCGGATTCGAGGGCCGGCGGGCGCGGGTAGTCCCAGACGGATTCTTGATTGGGGCCGGGCGTGGTGGGGGTCGGCATGGCACAGGGGGGATGATGGAGAAGGTCGCGATGGGAACGCTGGGGCCGTGGGAGGCAATCGTCCGGAAAGTGGGTCTGTTCACCGTGCCCCGGTTCGTGAGGATGGGCCCCAACGCACGAATAAGAGCGGGCGCAAGAGCAGGCGTTCAGTCCGCAGCCTCCGAGGCCCGAAGTCGACGGGTCATCTCTGCCCGATCGACCGTGCCCTTGGCCCGTTGCACCCAGTTCTCGGGGGCAACCCGGACGCAGTCGACGAGCCGTTCGGCCAAGGAGCCAAGCACCTCTCTGATTGCCCTCTCGGAGGGGCCCTTCGCACCACACGGATCGATGCAGAGGGCGACCGAAATGCCATCTCCTGCCGGCGTAAAGAGCAAGGCATCGTGGAGGCTCGGAAACTGGCTTTTGAGCCGTCCTTCCCACGCCCCCGCCCGGACGAGGCGCCCATTGGACAGCTTAAAAGCGGTGTCTTTCCGGCCTTCGAAGAAGAGGCCGTCTCCGTCTCGACGGACGAGGTCACCGGTAGGCACCGTTCGGGTCGGATCCTGCCGGTTGAGCCCTTCGTGTCGCCGCCAGGTTCCGATGCAGGCGTTGGGGCCCTCGAACAGCAGCTCGCCGTCGTCCGCCACCGTTGCCTCACAACCCAGGGGCCGCCCCAGGTAATGAGCCGCCCACTGGCCCGGCGGGCCGAGCGTAATGCCGGGGGCCGCCTCTGTCTGCCCGTATCCGGCCCGGAGCCGCGTCTCCGCCAGGCGATCGGCGAGGGGCCCCGCAACCGGCGCCCCCCCGACAATTCCTCCATGCAGGCGGCGCAGCAACGCGGGGCCGCGCTCGGTTTCCAGCAGGCGCTGGATCGTGAGTGGGACCGCCGACAGGTGGGTGGCGCTCCAGGCCTCTCCCAGGGCGGTGAGAGACGCCGGATCGCGCCCGCCGTCCGGGTCCCGAATCATCTCAGCCCCGGCCAGGAGTGCGGGCAACAGGTCTAGCACCAGCCCGAAGGCGTGCGTCCAGGGGAGGACGGACAGGACGCGGGCCCGTCGGAGGGTCAGGTGCGGGAGATGGCTCGCCAGCACCGACAGCACGTTGCGGTCCGAGAGCGCGATCCACCGGGCCATCTGCGTGGTGCCCGAGGTGCGCACCAGAATGCGAACGTCGGGCGTGGGCGACGTCTTTGTCGGCCGGAGCGCATCTGGCGTGGAGGCCGGCCCCGCGTACGGATCCGCAGTCCAGCGGGAGGCGCCGGAGCTCGGTGCAACCGCGGCTCGTGCGTCCAGGGCTGAACAGAGCTGTTCGATGTTTTCGTCCGGCGACGCAAGCGCAATGGTGAGCCCCTCCCACAGCGCGGCGACAAGCACCTGCACGAAGGCCGTCGACGGCGGAAGGGCAACGACGAGCCGATCCCCCTTCCGGAGCGACGCCCCCCGAAACGACTCCGTCCACCGCCGGGCCCCCGTCCATAGCGATCCCGCCGGCGTGACGACGCCGTCCATGATCACGGCGGGCAGCCCCTCGTCTCGGAGATGCTCGTAGAAAAGCCCTCGCCAGGGATTGGGGTCGGGGGCCGCTCCCGGTGTGGAAGGCCGCGGACGTGCGTCCTGCAGGTCCGCAACGACGTCGGTGGGAGCCGCTGGTGAGGGCCGCGTCGCACCGCCCGATCGGGATGAGGGAGCCGCTGCTCGCATGGAAGGGCAAGCGCACTAGACCAGAAGGTACCGACGGACCCGCAAGATGCTGGACGCGCCCCTAACCCGAGGCATCATCGGCCTTTCCTTTCGGCGTGACCGGCAGATCGGAATGACTCCGCTCGGCGTACAGTTCTTCGAGTTGATCCGCCATGTTGTCGATCATGCGGAGCGCCTTCTCGGGATTTTCCACCCCCGCCTCCGCAAGAGCCTCGTGCTGGTCCGATAGCATCTCCACCTGCTTGCGCAAGCGCCGCACCTCGGGCACCACGGCGTCGGGGTCCTCGACCGAAAGTGCATCGACCAGTTCGCTCCACTGGGATTGGTACCAGGCAAGGTCGTGGTCGTCGTTCATCGGACCAGTCATTTTGGACACATAGCTGCATGGCTGCGACGAGCCCCTTCCCACGGGCCGTCCGACACGAACATCCTCAACCGGTGAGGACTGTGTCTCTTCTCTGATGGAGTTGAATTTTACGCTCCAAGGAGCGGTTCCTTCGTGCAGGACAACGATCCCGAAAAGATCTGTGCCCTACCCTGCGCCGAGGGTCTCGGCTCGCTCTTGGAGTTTGCTCCGGAAACGGTCCGCGAGGGCCTGGGCATCTTCCTGGGTTGGGGCTTCCGTGTAGACTCGCAGGATGGGTTCGGTGTTGGACGGGCGCATGTGCACCCAGGAGTCGTCAAAATTAATCTTGAGCCCATCGAGGGTGGATTGATCCTCCCCGTCATGCTCTTCGGCCAGCGCGGCGAGAAGCCGGTCGGGGGCCACGTCGGGCAGCGGCAGGTTTTCTTTTGCCATGGCGTAGCGGGGCAGGTCGTCGTGAAGCGCTCCCAAGGACTGCCCCGAGTCGGCTAGGTGCTGGAGGATGAGGGCCGTCCCGACGAGGGCATCCCGGCCATGGTGCAGGTCCGGCAGAATGACGCCGCCGTTGCCCTCTCCCCCCAGCACGGCATCAACCGCCTTCATGCGCTGCACCACGTGAATCTCACCGACGGCGGAGCGGTGGACCGTCTGCCCGTGCCGGGCCGCCACGTCGTCGATGGCGCGAGACGAGGAGAGATTGGTGACGAACGGCCCCTCGCGGTGCCGCCACAGGAAGTCCGCCGCCAGGACCTGCGTGAGCTCTTCCAGCACAAATCGGCCCTGCTCGTCGACGAGGGCGAGGCGATCGGCATCGGGGTCCACCGCCAGTCCGAGATCGGCTCCGTGCTTGGGCACAGCCCTCGTCAGCTCGGTGAGGTGATCGGGGCGCGGCTCGGCGGGATGGGCGAACGTGCCGGTGGGCTCGCAGTGGAGGCAGTGAACGTTTTCCTCCGCCACCCCCAGGCGGTGCAGGAGGCGCGGCAGGGCGATGCCTCCTACGGAGTTGATGCCGTCGACGACCACGCTCAGGTTCTGCGCGGCGATCCGTTCCGGGTCGATGAGGTCCAGGGCCAGGATCTCATCGATGTGGTCGGGCAGAGCGTTGCGCGAGCGATACCCACCGAGGTCGGTGTGGGGCACCGGGGTGGCCGCGCCGGCCTCCGCGCGGTCAATGATCGCCTCCCCCTGATCCGGCGTCAGAAACTCGCCCGTCTCGTTAAGCAGCTTGAGGGCGTTCCACGTCTCCGGGTTGTGGGAGGCGCTCATCACGATCCCCCCGGCGGCCCCTTCCTGCAGCACGGCCATCTCGACGGTGGGGGTGGCGGCCAGTCCGAGATCCACGACCTCACACCCCATCCCGCGCAGCGTCCCGATGACGACTTGGGCGTAGGCGTCCCCCGACGGGCGGGCGTCGCGTCCCACGACCACACGAGCCGGATGCCCGGTGGCCTCGGCCCGCTCGCGGCACCACGTTCCGAACGCGCCGGTGTAGCGCACCAGCACCGACGGATCAAGCCCCTGCCCTACGATGCCGCGAATGCCGGAAATGGACGCAATCAGGGTGTCGCTCGAAGCCATGGGCACGGGGCGGGGAAACTATGGACCAGAACAGAATGGACCGAAGGGAACGGACGCACGGGGACAGAGATGGGAAAAGGGCGAAAAGGCGTAGAGAAGACCCCGCCAATGGTTCCATTTGCGGTCTCTTTACGGAACCGAAATGCCCTCTCTCTGGTGGGACTGTTCGGCTCAAAAGTCTGAAAAAGACGGTTGCTTCATCTCAGTGTAAACGGCGACTCCACGGCCATGCCTCCTTCGCGCTCTCGCACTTCCGACTGGACCTGGCGCCGCCGGTTCTCGGCGTGCACAGTGATCCTGACCGTCTTCCTCATATCGTGGGGCGGGGTGGTCACCAGCATCGGCGCCGGCATGGCATTCCCAGACTGGCCCACGTCGCTCGGCTCCTACAACCTCATCAACCCTGTTGAGGAGTGGTGGCTGGTCCCGGCCTACCTCGCGGAGCACGGCCACCGCCTCATTGCGAGCCTGGTGGGCATGTTCACGGTGGTGCTGGCGGCCTGGACCTGGTGGGAAGACCCGCGGGCCTGGATGCGAAAGCTGGGGGGCGCGGCCGTTGCCCTGGTCGTCCTTCAGGGCATCCTCGGGGGGCTGCGCGTCCTTTGGGTCTCGCTAGACCTCGCCATGGTGCACGCCTGCGTCGCGCAGCTCTTCTTTGCCACCCTCGTGGCCATGACGCTGTTCGTCACCGACACGTGGCGCCGCCGGGACGACATACTGCCGCAGATCGATTCGGCCAACCATCTGCGAAGATGGTCGTACGCCGCCGTCGTCGTCATCTACCTACAGATTGTCCTCGGGGCTCTGCTGCGGCACCCCGGGGCGGGCATGTCGGGCGGCTACACGACGCTGCATGTGACCGGGGCCTTTGCGGTGGTCGGGGTCGTCCTCGGCGCCTTCGTAGTCGCGGAGAAACACTTTGACACGGTCCCCGCCGTGCGGCGGACGGCCTGGGGGCTGTTAGGCGCCATGGGGCTTCAGTTTGCCCTTGGGCTCGCGTCCCTGCTCCTCACCCTCTACGAACCGGCGGGGCAGGGCGGGGTGGTCGCGTACGTGGCGCTCACCGTGGCCCACTTGGTGGTTGGCGCCGTGCTGTTCGGGGCGTCGGTCGTGATGAGCCTGCTGGCTGCACGCCGCCCTCAGGATATGCCCGCTCCCAAACCGGGAGACGGTGCAGCCCGGGGTGTCCCCGAACGGTCACTCGCCGGGGCAGAGCCCTGAGTCTCGAAATGCCTGCCCTGCGTCGCCGCTCTCCCCGCCTGATCGTTCTCGTTCATGGAGTCCCCGCCCGATGGGTCGTCGGAACCGCCCGTGGCCATTACGGCCGCTCCCTCCACGTCCGAGGCGCAAACCTCCGCGCGCTCCCTTGGGGCCGTGCTCTGGGACTACCTCATACTGGCCAAGCCGGAAATCTCATCGGTGGTCACCCTGTCGGCCTTTGCGGGCTTCCTGATCGGCTCTCCAGCCGGCCTGGATGGCGGCCTGTTGTTCTGGGCCATGCTCGGAACGGCCCTTTGCGCCGGAGGGGTGGGCATGCTCAACCACGTGCTGGAACGCCAGTACGACGCGCAGATGAAGCGGACGGCGCAGCGTCCCCTTCCCGCAGGGCGCGTCAACCCCAATACGGCGCGGCGCGTGGGCATTCTTCTAATTTGTCTCGCCGTGGGTCTCTTGTGCCCGCTCGTCAACGTCCTCACTGCTGTCCTGGCGGCGCTGACGGCTGTGCTGTACCTGTTCGTCTACACGCCCCTGAAACGGACGACGAAGTGGAATACCCTGGTCGGGACCGTGCCGGGGGCGCTTCCGGCCCTGGGCGGCTATACGGCCGCAACCGGACACCTCGGAGCAGGCGGATGGGCCACCTTCGGCATCCTCGCGACGTGGCAGATGCCCCACTTTTTGTCCCTTGCCTGGATGTACCGAAAGGACTATGCGCGCGGAGACTACGCCATGCTGCCGGTCGTGGAGCCGAACGGCGACTCCACCGCGGCCCAGATGATTGGCTTTGCCGCGCTCCTCGTGCCCATGAGCGTCCTGCCCGTTCTCACCGAGACGGCCGGGTGGGTCTACGGGATCGGCGTGGTGCCGCTCGGCCTGTGGTTCCTGTGGACGACGATCGTCTTTCACGGAGAGCGGACCGGGCAGAAGGCCAGACGCGTCCTGAAAGCGTCGGTGCTCTACGTTCCGGTCCTCGTGGTCCTCCTGCTCGTGGACTGGTTTCTCTGATCCCCGACGGACGGCCCGCCGTCGCCCTTTAGCGCTTCCCTGTTCGATCGCCCACACGCAACGCATCCATGCCCGCCCCTGCCGTCGACATTCAGAAGGTGACTCATCGCTACGGGTCCCACCCGGCCCTGCGGGACGTCACCCTTCAGGTGGATGCGGGTGCGCTCTACGGCCTGCTCGGCCCCAATGGCAGCGGCAAGACGACACTCTTTCGAATCCTCTCTACGCTGATGCCCCCGTCGGAGGGGCACGCACAGGTCTTTGGGCTCGATACGGCCCAAGAGTCCGGCGCTGTGCGGCGACGGATCGGGACGGTCTTCCAGGAGGAGGCCCTCGACGAGGCGCTGACCGTCCGCGAGAACCTGCGGTTTCAGGGCGCCCTTTATGGCCTGCACGGCGCAGAGCGTCGCGAGCGCACCGAGGTGCTGCTGCGGCGCCTCGACGTGGCCGACCGGGCCACCGACCCGGTCGCCGACCTGTCGGGAGGGCTCCGACGCCGCGTGGACCTGGCCCGCGGGCTCCTGCACCGCCCGGACCTGCTGCTGCTCGACGAGCCAACCTCGGGCCTTGACCCCGCTGCCCGGCGCACGTTCTGGGCGGCCGTACAGCAACTGCGGGCGGAAGAAGGAACCACCCTGCTGCTGGCCACGCACCTCATGGACGAGGCGGAGCGCTGCGACCGTGTCGGCATTCTCTCAGACGGCGTCCTGGTGGCCGACGGCATGCCGGACACACTCAAGGCCGACCTGGGGGATGAAACCATCTGGCTGGAGGCCGAAGCCCCCACCTCGTTGCGGGATCGAATCGAGGCCCAGTTCGGCGTGCCCACCCGCATCGTGGGGGCGACCGTACAGGTGGCCCCGGCCGACCCCCCGACGTTCCTCTCGTCGCTCTACGAGGCTCTCGGCGACCACATTCGGAGCGCCACGATCCGGACGCCGACCCTAGAGGACGTGTTCATGGTCCACGCCGGGGTCTCTCCCACGGACTCTCGCGAGCGCGTCCTTACCCGTGGGGACATGTCGGACGAGTAAACGTCCTCCACCGTCTTCTGTCTTTTTCCCTCTCGCAGAATGAGCGCACTGCGCACCATTGGGGCCCTCACCGCCCGCGAAATGCTCAAGTTTGTCCGCGACCGGAGCCGCGTGCTGGGCGCCCTCGCCCAGCCGCTGGCCCTGTGGGTGCTTCTGGGGCTTGGGTTTCAGAACACCTTCCAGCCCCCGCAGGGCAGCATGGGGGGCAGCTACGTGGCGTTCCTGCTTCCGGGCATTCTCGCACTGGTGCTCCTCTTCACCGCCATCTTCTCCACCATCTCGATCGTTGAGGAGCGCACCTCGGGCTTTCTGCAGGCGGTCCTGGTTGCCCCCACACCGCGTACGGCGCTCGTCTTTGGCACCGCCTTGGGCGGCACCCTCCTGGCCACCGTGCAGGCCCTCCTGTTTCTGGGCGCCCTTCCGCTCGTCGACCTTGCCCCTGGGGTCGCCGGCGTCGGCATGATCGTGGCCGTGTGCTTCCTCACGGGCCTGGCCTTCACCGCCCTTGGGTTCGCCATCGCGTGGCGCATGGACACCACGCGTGGCTTCCACGCCATCATGAACCTGTTTCTGCTCCCGCTCTGGTTCCTGTCCGGCGCCATGTTTCCGATCGACGGGGCAGCGCCGGTGCTGCGCGTCGTGATGTGGGCGAACCCGGTCTCCTACGCCGTCAGCGGCCTGCGGCACGGGTTTCACGGATTTACGAACACGCCCGGCGCCCTGGCAGGGCCGGGCGTCTGCCTCGCCGTGACCGGCGCCTTCGCGGTGCTCATGACCGGGCTCGCGGTGTGGCAGGTGCGTCGGCCCTTCTTCCAGACGTGACTCGGGGCCGGGAGTCTTTCCATCTCCTCCGTGCCTCTCAGTCCCGAAAGAGCGTAAACGACTGCCGGTGGTGGGGCGTCACGCCGTGCTCGCGGAGCGCGGCGTAGTGCTGCTGGGTCGGATAGCCGACGTTCGACGCCCAGTCATATTCGGGATGCTCCTCGTGCAGATCGCGCATGAGCGCGTCTCGTTCGGTCTTCGCGAGGATAGAGGCAGCGGCGATGGACTGGCTCTTTGCATCCCCCTTCACGACCGTCTCGTGGGGCCACGGCGCATCGACGAGGTTTCGGTCCCACTGGTTGCCATCTACGAGCACGAAGTCGGGGGGCGGCTGGCACTCGGCCGCGGCCCGTCGCATGGCCTTGAGGGCGGCCTGAAGGATGTTGCGCTCGTCAATCTCTGCCGGAGAACAGCCGGCAATGGCCGCAGCCACGGCCTGCTCCTTGATCGTCGCCCGGGCGTCGAGGCGCTGCGCCTCCGAGAGCGCCTTGCTGTCCTGGATGGTCGTGATCTCGACCTGCGGCGGCATGATGACGGCGGCGGCGACGACCGGCCCGGCTAGGCACCCTCGCCCCGCCTCGTCGAGCCCGGCCACACGCTCGTAGCCGTCGGCCCAAAGCCGACGTTCATGGGATAGCATGCGAGGGTCCTCCAAAAGAATGAGCGGCGACGGGACAAGGGAGCCTCGGCCCCACCCAACAGACGAGCAGTTTTTCTGTGGGGCCACGCCCGGCATCAGATACAGGACGACGCCCCACATCGATCCGGCCGGCCGACTATACATTCAGGGACGTCTTTTTGTATACTGCGGAATGTCCTGCTCGTCTCATTTTTTGTACACACCTCCCCAACCGCCATGTCCGATCTCGACCTGTCTCAGTACGGCATTCGCCCCGACAGCACCCTCCGCAACGCGGATCCCGCCCGCCTCTATGAGGAGGCCATCCACTACGATCCCACGGCCGCCATCGCCCACAGCGGCGCCCTCACCATTCGCTCGGGCGAAAAAACCGGACGCAGCCCTGCCGACAAGCGCATCGTGCGACACCCCGACAGCGAAGACGACATCTGGTGGGGGCCCATCAACATGGAGATTGACACCCACACCTTCGACATCAACAAGGAACGGGCCCAGGACTACCTCAACACCCGCCAGCGCATCTACGTGATGGACGGGTTCGCCGGATGGGACCCGGACCACCGCCTGAAGGTGCGCATCATCTGCTCGCGGCCGTACCACGCCCTGTTCATGCACAACATGCTGATTCGGCCCTCCAAAGAGGAGTTGGCGGACTTTGGGACGCCGGACTTTGTGGTTTACAACGCGGGCGAGTTTCCCGCGAACCGGCAGACCAAGCACATGAGTTCGAAGACGAGCGTGGATCTGTCGTTTGAGCATCAGGAGATGGTCATCCTCGGAACCGAGTACGCCGGAGAGATGAAGAAGGGCGTCTTTACGGTCATGCACTACCTGATGCCCAAGCGGAACGTGCTCTCGATGCACTGTTCGGCCAACGAGGGCGACGACGGCGACGTGTCGCTTTTCTTCGGCCTCAGCGGGACCGGCAAGACGACCCTCTCGGCCGACCCGAACCGCAAACTCATCGGCGACGATGAACACTGCTGGAGCGACGAGGGCGTCTTCAACATCGAGGGCGGCTGCTACGCCAAGGCCATCGGGCTTTCCGAAGAAGACGAGCCGGAAATCTACGACGCCATCCGGTACGGCACCGTGCTCGAAAATATGGTCTACGACGACGACACCCGAGAGGTGGACTACGAGGATACCTCCATTACCCAGAACACCCGGGCGTCCTATCCGCTCGGCTACATCGACAACGCCAAGATCCCGGGCATGGGCGGCCATCCGGACAACATCATCTTCCTCACGTACGACGCGTTCGGCGTGATGCCACCGGTGAGCAAGATGACGCCCGAGCAGGCGATGTACCACTTCATCAGCGGGTACACGGCAAAGGTGGCCGGGACCGAGGTTGGCGTCGACGAGCCACAGGCCACCTTCAGTGCCTGCTTTGGCGCTGCCTTCCTCGTGTGGCCGCCAGACAAGTACGCCGAGATGCTCGCCGAGAAGATCCGCAGACACGACGCCGAAGCGTGGCTCGTGAACACCGGCATTACGGGCGGCCCGTACGGCGTGGGGCATCGTGTGCCGCTCCAGCATACGCGGTCCATGGTCGATGCCATCCACGACGGCTCGTTGCTCGACGCCCCGAAGGAGACGGAGCCGGTCTTTGGGCTGGACGTGCCTACCGAGTGTCCAAACGTGCCCGATGAGATCCTGATGCCACGGGAGACGTGGGACGACCCGCAGGCCTACGACGAGAAGGCCGAGCACCTCGTCGGGCTCTTCAATGAGCACTTCGAGCAGTACGAAGACATGGCGGCCCCCGAAATCGTAAAGGCGGGTCCACGGCTTCAGGCAGCGTAGCCTGCGCTCCTCCTCAGGGCTTCTCGCTCGCATGCCCACACGCCGGGCCGGCCAGCAGGCCGCCCGGCGTTTTGTGTGTGAGTCATGTCGCGTCGGGGGCGCCCCCAAACGGGTCGGAGCGGTTTTCCACAGCGAATTTACTGCCCTTCTACTTTTCTCTCACGGCTCTCTTTCCACACGTGGCCCGCCCGGACGCCGTTCTCGAAGCCGGACACCACTACATCGTGGCCGCCGAGCCCTCGGTCGCCGACGAGGTGATGCGGCTCCTGCACGGCTGAGCTGCCGCGGCTCGGCCTGAGTCGGACCGGCCCGAGTCGAGCCGGCGGATTGGGACGTGTGCAAGAATCGGTGCCGTGCGGAAATTGGGACGCGGCTCTTGAGACCCTGGTCCCTTTTTCCTGAGAGGGCCAATGTCGGCCCATCGCGTACGCCCTCTCCTTTTTTGTCGGGGCCGTCTCCCCCGAGTGGTTCAGTCGTCCGCCAGGACCGCCTGCGCGGCGTGCCGTCCCGCCATCCCGTGCACGCCCCCTCCCGGTGGGGTGGAGGCAGACGCCATGTACAACTGCGCCCCGGTGGCCGTGCGGGCCGGAATGCGGTAGGGATTCCACCGGAGGGCCGGCCGTGCGACGAGCTGCCCCAAATCCAGGGCGCCCCCGTTGATGTCGCCGCCTACAAGGTTCGGATTCCACGTCTCCAGCGCCTGCGGGCCCATGACGTGTCGCTCCAGGATCGTGTCCCGGAAGCCGGGCGCAAACCGCTCAATCTGCCGTTCAATCTGCGCCGTGGCGTCCTCGCTCGCCCCATTGGGAACGTGGCAGTAGGCCCAGGCGGTGTGCTGATCGCCGGGAGCACGGGACTGGTCGAAGCGGCTGTGCTGGGCGAGCAGCACGTACGGCCGCTCCGGCACGCGCCCGTCCGCCACGGCCCGCTCCGACGCGGCAATCTCGCGCAGCGTGCCCCCTACGTGGACCGTCCCCGCCCGCCCGCACGCCTCCGCGGCCCACGGAATGGGATCGCTCAGGGCGTAGTCGACCTTGAACGCCGCCGCGCCGTAGCGGTACTGCTCCAGCTGCTTAGCGTAGCGGGCCGGCAGCCGGGGCCGGGCGACCCGCAGCACCTGCCGGGGCGTCAGGTTGAGCACGACGGCCCGGGCATTCGGCAGCGCATCCACGTCGCGCACGCGGCGCCCGGTCTCGATCGTGCCGCCCAGGTCGCGCAGGTAGTCCGCCAGCGCCTGTGTAATGGCGCCCGCCCCGCCCTTCGGGAAGGGCCAGCCCACCGCGTGCCCCGCCATTCCAAGGACGAGCCCAAAGGCCGTCGACCCGAGCGCCGACAGTGGCAGGGTGGAGTGTGCGGCCAGCCCCGCGAGCAGGGCCCGCGCCTCCTCCGTTCGGAAGAGCCCGTTCCCCAGAAGCTGTGCGGGCCAGATCGCCCGCAGCCCGAAGCGGGCCAGGACCCCCGGCGCGCGCGGCACGTGGAGCACGGGCTGGAGCACCTCGTCGAGGACCGCCCGCCACCGATCCGCGAGCGGCCCATTGAGCCACCGGTAGCGCCCCGCGTCGCGTCCAAGAGCCCGGGCGGTCTCGTCCAGGGACTGATGCATCGCCACGGCCCGCCCCCCGTCCAGCGGATGGGCGAGCGGCAGGTCCGGCTGCACCCATGAGAGGCCATGCTCCTCTAGGGGCAACCGCCGAAAGAGCGGCGAGGCCACGGCGAGCGGGTGGATGGCGGACCCGAGGTCGTGGACGAAGCCCGGACGCGTCACCTCTGCCGACCGCGCCGCGCCCCCCACCGTGTCGGCCTGTTCAATCACGTGCACGTCCCGCCCCGCCCGGGCGAGCGCGACGGCGGCCCCGAGCCCATTCGGTCCGGAGCCTACAACAATGGCGTCAGCGTTGGACATACGAAACGATGATTATGAAAAACAGCACGGCGCCCACCTCCACCTGCCTTCAATCGACAAACAGATCCACAAACGCGAACGCGTCTCCGTCGAAGAGGCCCTGGTCGCTGAGCTTGAGGGTCGGAATGACGAGCAGGGCCGTGAACGAGAGCGTCATGAACGGCGCATTCATCGGGCTGCCCAGCTCGTTCTGCGCGTGGTTGCTGAGGCGCGTGTAGCGCCGGGCCACCGCCTCGTATGGTTCGTCGCTCATGAGCCCGGCGATGGGAAGAGACAGGACGTTCGTTCCGTTCCCCACCGCGCTAATCCCCCCGTTCTCCCGCACCACCGCGTTGACGGCGCGGGCCAACGCCTCGTCGCTGGTGCCCACCGCCACAACATTGTGCGAGTCGTGGGCGACACTGGAGGCGAGGGCCCCACGGTCGAGTCCAAAGCCACGAACGAAGGCGACGGAAGGCGTGCTCTTTTCCGTGTACCGGTTGACCACCGCGAGCTTGAGCACGTCGCGGTCCGGGTCCGCCACGGCCCGCCCGTCCTCGACCGGCGTCGCCACGACCTCTTCCCCGGTCACTAGCTGGTTGTCGGCGGCCGTGATCACGCGGAGCTGGTCGCCCGCTGCGGCCACCCGGAAATCCGCCGGCGCCACCGGGGCCGCGTCGAAGCGATTGACGACATCGGACGCGACACGCTCAATGTGCGTCTCCCCCGCCTCGGCGACGAGCGTTCCCTCGACGTACGTCCGCTGCACGGTCAGCGCGTCCAGGTCGTCCACCACGATGAAGTCCGCCGGGTCCCCCTCTCGCAGCAGCCCCACGTCGAGCCCGTAATGCTCCACCGGATGGACGCAGGCAGCGCGAAGGACGTCGAAGCGATCGTAGCCACGAGCAAAAGCCCGACGCACAAGACCGTCGATGTGTCCGTCCGCGAGGGCGTCCGGGTGCCGGTCGTCGCTACAGAACATGAGGCGGTCCGGCGCCTCGTCCATGAGCGGAATCAGTTCGTCGAAGTTCCGGGCGGCCGAGCCCTCCCGGATGGCGATTTTCATGCCCGCCTCCAATTTCTTACGGGCCTCCTCGATCGAGATACTCTCGTGGTCCGTCTCGATGCCCGCAGCCGCGTACCGTTCTACATCCGTCCCCCGCACCCCAGGCGCGTGACCGTCCACCGGCTTGTCGCGCACCTGCGCGGCTCGAATTTTCGCCATCACATCCGGGGTCCCGTTGATGGCGCCCGGATAGTCCATCATCTCGCTGAGGTAGAGCACGTCGTCGCGGTCCAGCAACTCCGACACCGCGTCCGGCCCTAGGGCCGCCCCGCTCGTTTCGAAGGACGTGGCCGGCACGCACGACGGGGCCCCGAAGGCAAAGTGGAAGGGCACCGGCCGACCGTCTTCGATCATGTACTCGACCCCGTCTACGCCAAGTACATTGGCAATCTCGTGGGGGTCGCTCACCGTGCCCACGGTGCCGTGCGTCACCGCCGCCCGGGCAAACTCCGACGGCGGCAGCATCGCGCTCTCGACGTGGACGTGCGCGTCGATAAACCCCGGCAGCAGGTACTGATCGGGCACCTCTTCGGTCGGCTCGATGCGGTCGATCACGTCCCCCTGGACGTGCACGGTGGCCGGCTGGACCTCGTGGGCGTGCAGGTCGACGAGGCGACCGGCGACAGAAAAAGACTCAGGCATAAGCACGAGGGAATCCGCCGAAGGGCTATGGAAGCAGGATCAACATACGGAGCGGCCGGCAGAGCATCGAGGAACTTTGCCTCAACGAGAGCGCCCTACGCCGATTCATTGCGGGACGAGAGGTCCCCTACCCGAAACGGAGCCGCGAGGCCCGGCGACAGCGGGTCCGGCTACGGCCTTGGATGCCCACAGCCAGTGTGGGTGTCGCCGGCGAGCGTGACCGTGACCGTGTGGCTGAACAGCCGCCCATTCATGGGGTCCGTGCAATAGCGGGGCTGGGCCACGACACGCACCGAGCCGCGGTCTGTGGCGCCCCTGTAGACGATGCGCCCGTCGTCCGTCTCCACAGCGAACTGCGACGTCGTGACCTCGCGCTGCGCGTAGGCCCAGGCAAACCGGAGGCTGTCGTCGGTCGCCTCCACGATCCATCCCGGCTCTTGTCCAACTGCCCGGAATTGGAGCCCCGGACGCCGTTTGTCCTCCGGCCGCTCGCTCTGGGGAGCAAGGGTGCAGTCTTGAAAGCGCCGCCCGTCGATTTCGACGGTGGCGCTGCTTCCTTTGCTCCACACCACGGCACCACCGCCTTCATACTTGGCCCCACTGGCCGCCCGCACGGACCTGAGGTGGCGCGTATCGCCCCCAAACGACGCGGGCACCCGCAGCGCGAGCGAATCGGGACGCACGAGCGTCCGAAACGTCACCACGTTTCCCTCCGACCGCTTGCACTGCACGGCCAGCCGCCGCGCTATGGAGTCCTCCTCGTTCGCCAGGAACCTCTCTAGGGCGTCGTGAGGAGACCGGTCGCCCCCACACCCGCCCCCGAGCAGAATTGCCCCCAGCAGCACACTCCCCACGACACGCCGAAGGCCACATCTAGCGCTCATTTTCTTCCCTCGAGGTATGCAGCAGAGACTGTGCGTTGGTGCGTGCCCGAGGGCCCGCGCCGACGAAGCCGGGAGCATCGCTCTACGCATGCTCTTTCGAACCGGACCCGCGGCCCTCAAACACCACGTCCGCCACCGCCTGGAGCGAGGGGGCCACCTCGGGCACGGAATGCGACCGTGCCATCACCTCCGCCAGCGGCGCCGGCACGTCGACCTCGTGCCCCACGAGCGGCTCCACCACCTCCGGGAATTTGGCCGGGTGCGCCGTGGCCACCAGGATCCACTCGTGCTCGTCTTCGGGATCGAGGTGCTCGCGGACTTCGACCGCCGTCGCCGTGTGGGGGTCCCAGACCGTGTCCCAGGCCTCAGGGCCGCGGCGGAGTTGCCGTTCGATCTGGTCGTCGGTCGCGCGCTCGGCGCCAATCATGTCGTGCAGGGCCCCGTCCCGATCGCCGCCGGGGTAGTGGTGGCGCAGGCGCTCCATGTTGCTGGGATCGCCCACGTCCATCGCCGTCGCGAGGGTTTCCTGCGTCTCAAACGCCTCGTACTCGCCGGTCTTTAGGTAGTGCGTCACGGGGCGATTCTCGTTTGTGGCAAAGACCACCTCCCCAATCGGCAGCCCGCACTCGCGAGCATAGAGGCAGGCGAGGCCGTTGCCCAGGTTGCCGGACGGCACGATCACGTTGGGGCGCGTGCCGTGGGCCCGCCAGTGCCGGAGGCTGGCGTACGCGTAGTACGTCATCTGCGGCAGCAGGCGCCCGATGTTGATGCTGTTGGCGGAGGAGAGGCGCAGGCGCTCCTGCCACGCCTCGTCCTGGAACGCCTCCTTCACGAGCGTCTGGCAGTCGTCGAACACCCCCCGGACGGCCACGGTCTGCACGTTGTCGCTCCAGCCGGTGAGCTGTTTCTCCTGCCGGTCGGACACCTTGCCCTTGGGGTAGAGGACGACGACCTCGACGTTGGGTTTTTTCCAGAAGGCCGCCGCCACGGCGGCTCCGGTGTCGCCGGAGGTGGCCACGAGGATGGTGAGCGGCTGGTCGGTGTCCTGGTTGAGGCGGGCTAGACTGTCGGCCAGGAAGCGCGCGCCCACATCCTTGAACGCCGCCGTGGGGCCGTGGAAGAGTTCAAGGACGCTCGTCTTCCGGCCGATCTCGCGCAGCGGCACTGGAAAGCCGAACATTGCCTCACAGATTCCGGGCAGGGCTTCCGCCAGCACATCCCCCTCCACGAACGGGCGGAGAAGCCGCTCCGCCACCGCCTCAATCGTCTCGCACCCGTCGAAGGCCTCCGGGCGGAGGTCCGGAAAGCGTTCCGGCACGTAGAGGCCTCCGTCCGGCGCCAGTCCCTCCTGCAGCGCCGTGGAGAGGGAAACGCGATGGTCGGGCGTGCGGGTGCTCAGGTACTGCACGGCAGGAAGGCGTAAAGGAGATGTGTGTGCGGAAAGTCGACGTGCTGCGTCCTCAGCAGATGTTCTGCGGCCTCAATATAGGAAAGGCGGTCCCCAACAACAGGCAGCGGCCTGTGAGGTCCGCCAGTCCCCCCTCTCGAGGTGGACGAGGCCCCAGCGTCTGATCTTCAACTTTGATGCGATCTCTCTCGGGTTCGTCGCCAGGGGGCGGGGCGGCACGCCCAGGCGCTTCGGAAGCACACACAGGGTCCAAGAAGAAAGCGGCCATTGCCACAGGGCAAGGGCCGCTCTCCATTCAACCACAATGTGCAGGAGCCCTCGCCGGTCTCGACGAGGCGCCCCGAACGCCGCTACTCGTTCTGGGAGTTCGGGTTTTGCTGCATCTGCGACTGCTGCTCCTTCATTTGCGCCTTCATGGCCTGCTGGATCTGCTTCTTCAACGTGGAGTCTGACTGGGCCGAGCGCATGATGCGACGGAACATCTGAGGGTCCATGTTCTCCTTCTGTGATTCCTGCTGCATCATCTTCATCTGCTGCTTTCGCATCTGCATCTGCTGGCGCTTCATCTCGCGCCGCGCATTGGCCTTCTGCGTGGAGTCCATCTCCTGCGGGTTGCCGTACTTCTCCTTCATCTGCTTCCGCATCTTCATCTGCTGCGCCCGCATGGAGGACTGCACGGCCGCGGCGATCCGGGCCGCCTTGTCAATCTGCTCCTGGCTTACCTCGGAGGCGGAAAGGGTAGTCGTGTCCGGCTGCTGGGGCATCTGGCCGAACGCGGGGGCGGTGACGGCAAAGGCGAGGGCAAGCAGGCCGACGCACGACGACTGAAACAAGCGTTTTAGCATAAGAATGGGTCGTAGTGAAAAGAGCGTAGAGAACGAAGGCCGAACCGGGGCCTCGACGAATGAAAGCGTGTGTACGACTTCGAAAAGACCAAGGCCGATCAGTGTGTTTCGTGACCCGGAGGGGTCCCTCGACCTTTGCACAATTGGATTGCTGGATTGTCCAGTGCAAACGGACCTCCAGGCGGGATTATTCTTGAAGCCCCCGGAAAGTCTCCCTCAAGGGGGAAAGACCGAGGCCCTTCGCAAAGCAAAGACGGCCTCCACCAACGGTGAAGGCCGCCTTGGAGGGTCGGGGCAGCCGGATTTGAACCGGCGACCTCGTCGTCCCGAACGACGCGCGCTACCGGACTGCGCCATGCCCCGTGGAAAATGTCCAAAGGTCTTGTAGGGCCGATGCGGAGTCGAGATCCAAAATGCCCCCCCAACCATGGGGGCTGAGCCTCTCCTGAAGAGGAGTTCAACGGTTATCCACACGGGAATCCTGCATCGCAGCTCCGGGTCGCGGATGCCCGGCCGTGAACGTGGAGCGGGGCCTCAACGCCTGTTTCCAAGAACTCGACGCGGGCCGATCGGGGCTTGTCACAGCCCAAACTCCTCATACATCTCGTCGATGAGGTCGGCGTTTCGCTCTCTGATGACGCTGCGACGGAGCTTGAGGGTGGGAGTGAGCGTGCCCTCCTCGACGGTGAACGGCTCGCCGAGAAGGCGGAAGTTGCGAATTTTCTCATGGGCCGCCGCGTCCCGGTTGTACGCCGTGAAGATGTCTTCGAACAGGGCCTGCACCTCGTCACGAGCCAGCAACGCCGTGTCGTCGTGGGTTGTCTCATCGATCCCTTCGTCCCGTGCTCGCATCCGAAGCGACTCGAAGTCGGGCACCACCAGGGCCGCGAGGAACGGGCGCCCCTCCCCCACCACGACGATCTGGTTGATCCACCCTTTGGTCTTGAATGTCTCTTCGATCGGGCCGGGGTACACGTTCTTCCCCCCCTCCGTGACAATCATGTGCTTGATCCGATCCGTAATCTTGAGGTAGCCCTCTTCGAAGCGGCCCACATCGCCGGTGTGGTACCAGCCGTCCGGGTCGAAGGCCGCCCGCGTCTCTTCGGGCTGGTTCCAGTACTCCTTCATCACGTTGGGGCCCTTCACCAGGATCTCCCCCTCCGGCGTGGAGAGGGACGTGGGGTAGTCGCTGCCACTGATCGTGCCGACCGGCGCGTCCGCCCCCAGCGGTTGAATGGCGACCGTCACGCCGGGCATGATGTGCCCTACAGTGCCGTAGCGGGGGGCGTCCATGGGATTGATCGTGAGGACAGGCGCCGTCTCCGTGAGGCCGTACCCCTCGATGATGGTCACGCCCGCGGCCTGGAAGAAGGTGCCAATCTCTTCGGGCAACGCCGCCCCTCCCGAGACGGCAAACCGGAGATTCCCACCGAGCTTCTCGTGCAGCTTCGAAAAGACGAGCCGATGGGCCACTGCCCGCTGCCCCCGCAGCAGCAGGCCCGGCCCCGTGCCATTCGAGCGCTGGGCCTCCGCGTACCGCTCGCCCGCCCGCACGGCCCAGTCAAAGAGTTTCTGCCTGAGAGCTCCGCCCTCGCTGGCCTGCTTTGTCACGCGCGTGTACACCTTCTCGAACATGCGCGGCACCGAAATCATGAGGGTCGGCTGCACCTCCTGCAGGTTCTGGCTGACCGCCTCGATGCTCTCCGCGTAGCTGATGGTGGCCCCGGCAGCAAGCACGGCCGTATGGCCGGCCGTCCGCTCGAAGGCGTGCGAGAGGGGCAGGAACGAGAGGTGATGATCGTCTTCGCCGAAGGGGACGCGTTGCAGGGCGCCCTTCACGTTCGAGCAGAAGTTGCGATTGGTGAGCACGACGCCCTTCGGCTGGCCGGTGGTGCCGCTCGTGTAGATGAGGGCGCTCGTGTCCTCGGGCGCGATCGCCTCCGCCGTCTCTGTGAGTTCGTCCTCATGCTCGGCCCAGTAGTCGCGGCCCGCCGCCAGGGCATCGTCCCAGTGCGTCATGGGCACGGGCGGGTCGTCTGCGGTCTCGCTCATCACGATCACCTCGTCGAGCTCGGGGCACGTGTCCGCGATCTCCTCAATCTTCTTGCGCTGGACGGGCACGGACACGATGCACACTTTTGCCCCGGCGTCGCGGAGGATGTAGGCCACCTTCGACGGCGGCAGGGACGTGTAGATCGACACGTTGGCCGCCCCAATGAGCTGCGTGCCCAAATCACTAATCGCCCACTCCGGACGATTTTCGGAAAGCAGTGCCACCCGGTCCCCCTTGCGTACGCCCTGCTGATGCAGATGGCCGGCCAGCGCCTGCACCCGATCCTGGAAGCCCTCCCAGGTGATCTCGTGCCAACCATCGCCCCGCACCTTGTGCCGCAGCACCGGCCGTTCCCGCCCCCGATACCGATCACAGAGGCGGAGAAACATCTGGGGAATGGTGTCGAACTCGACCTGCGCGGGCATGAACCTGAAACGACCAGTGCGAAAGGGACAAGCACGCAGCCCCTACCTGCGAGCCCAGGGGCTGTTTCTAAGCGACGTGTCGTCCGTCACGCATCCACCCCCACGACGTTCGTGATGGACGCGTACCCCTCGTCGCGGAGGCGCGCCACGAGGCCTTCTTTGATCTCCTGCACGAGCCCGGGGCCGTCATAGACGAGCGCCGTGTAGAGCTGCACGAGTGAGGCCCCCGCCCGGATCTTGGCGTAGGCCGACGCCGCGTCGTGCACCCCTC